>JBEKWK010000382.1:0-3817 GCA_049513175.1 FCB group bacterium | reverse complement strand
CCTGAAATCATTTTTATATTCTTTTGTTTGCCTTGCACTCTCAAAATATTTGACTGATTTATTTAAATAAGGCAAGTATTCATCGAGGTTTGCTTTATATTTCGGGTCATTTTGTTTTTTATCCTGTTGTTCTTTTTGAATAATTACCGCTTTATTCTTATAGCAAGCAGCAACATTTCTTAAAACCACAGGAAAATTCGGGTCTATTTTTAATGCTCTTTCGTATTGAGTTATAGCCTGGTCTAAACTATCCATCTTAAAAAATATTTCTCCGTACTGAGCAAGATAATATTTATTTGTCGGATTTGATTCAACCAGTTCTTTCATTGAATTTAAAGCTTCACCCTTCTTACCCTGAATATCATAAATCTGAATGAGAAAGCTGTTTGCATCCACATTATTCGGGTCTAATTGAGTAATGATTTGAATATAATCCTTTGCCTTTTTATAATCTTTTCTGATAAAATATATCTGGGATAAAGAAGCCATCGGACCAATATTAAATTGCAGAGGTTGGAAACTTTCGCTTTCAGTCAGATTCCTGGGAACGCCTACCCGCCACCCGTCAAGGACAAACCCTTCTTTGCCTTTTTCATAAAATGACAGGTAAATATCTTTGCCGTCAACTTTTATCAAATCTGTAATTAATGAATCCCCTTGAGAATCTTTACTGCCGTAAGATTTCACAGGTGTACCGAGTAACTTGAGTATATCTGTTCTTGCCATATTCAGATAGATGCTCTTCTTTTTAGAAAATGCTGTTTCATCTTCATATAATTGAAGGTATTTATCATAAAGATTTATAGCATTAACAGTATCTCCGATTTCCTCATAGACCCTGCCCTGGAGCCTGAGAAAATCAGGATTTTCAGGTCGTACAATAGCGGCTATTCTAAATCTTTGTAATGAAGAATCAGCAAAAGATTTACTCTTGGTCTTACCAAATTGATTAAAAAAGTTAATCCCTTCATTATAACAGTTAACCCAAAATTGATATTCTAATAAATAAATTTGTTGTTTCTGAAGTGGCTCCGAGGAAGAATTTTCAGCATTTACTATGGCATTAGCAGCTCCTTCAAGCTGACCAAGCTGGAGTTTGACTTTATGCATTTCAATCCATGCTTCCGCGTTTTTGGGATTTCTTGCCAATTCTTTATCGAGAGATTGTTCAGCTTTAGGCCAATCATGATGGTCAATAGCCAATTTTGCTGTTGTCATTTCAGGCGAAGCGCATTGAAATCCCTGTGTTAATAATGTTCCTATTACGAGAAAACCAAATAGTATTAATAGCCTTTTCACTAGATTTGCTCCTTATTTTTTATAATAATTTTATGTAAATAAAAATTTGTATCAATTTAGAATCGAAATATATTTAAAATTTGTATCTTTATTCTATTTTTTTGTTAGTAATATTAACAAATTCTTTAATTTTTGATGCCATTACCGGATGAATTAAAGCAATATAAAATTTATCATCTTCTTTAATATCTTTATGTAATATTTGAGAAACGGGAACAATCAAATAAGAAATTACAAGAGGATGAGATTCTACATAATATTTATATAATGTCATAGCCTCATTAAAATTTTTGGTGTAAAGGATAATATTCAGTATGGATTTATTCAGGCAAATCAAAGGATGATTCAAGGAATACCCGAAAAAAAAGTTATCTAAATTGTTGATATCCTGGGGATTGTTTTTGGGAATAAAGCCCTCAATCGAAACAGTTGGTAATCCTGCACCGTCAATTTCTTTTGCCGCTTCATATGATAAATCCAGTATTCTTGCATTAATAAACGGTCCCCTATCGTTAATCCGTACAAGAACAGATTTCTTATTTTCAAGATTAGTAACTTTCAAAATAGTTCCAAAAGGTAGTGAACGATGAGCTGCAGTATATTCATTCATATTGAATATCTCTCCGTTGGCTGTCTTTTTATTATGAAATTTTTTACCATAATAAGAAGCAGTACCTATATCATTATATATCAACCCTGAATTACTGTCAATAATGCTGACATCCATTATTTCGTTTTTATAGCCGGTCATCAACAGTTTATTTTCAAAAAGGGTGTTTTCCTGTCCGAATATTTCTTGTGAAATGAAGAATAAGTTAAATAATAATATAATTCTTAAAGAAAGTTCCATAAACCTCCCCGGATATAACTTCTTTTTCTTATTATAGTACTTTCTCGTCATTAAGTATTATTTAATTTTAATATTAGACAATTCCCCGTTATAAAAGTTAATAAGAATTTACAATCTAACTTAATTCTTTTGCGAATACAATTAAAGAGTAATTAAAACATTTTCATTTATTAAATATTTTCAAAATAAAATTATTGTTTATTTAAAAATTTATTTGATTAACATACCTGTTGATAGATAAAAAGTAGACATATTCCATGAATTTTTACCCAACAGAGATACATTATAAGAAAATTCCGAATAAACTCTATCAGTAAAAAATATTGAAAAACCAAATCCTAATCTAAAGATATTTTCCTGCAAAATTGTTTTTTCAGGGTCGAAGGGAACAGCATATTTGAAAGAACTTGTACTTTGGATGAAATCAGCAGTTATTTTAAGTTTTGTATCAGGGATAGTCGAGAGCCCCGCTTCAGTATGGATTAATATTTGATTTTTCAACTCTAATTCTCTAATGTTATAAATTATAGATGTTTCCAGCCAGCTTTTTTCTAGCTTCAATCCTAAAATTACTCCTGGTAGAAATTCAAATGCACCGGCACTTAAAAATGGATAAGAAGGGTCGTTAAGAATACTATGGTGGAAACTATGAGGAATTCTTGATTCAAATGATAAAGCCATATATGCTTTTTTGGAATAAAGTAAATATTTTGCACCCAGACCAAAATAATCAATCTGAAAAAGAGAGTAGTCCGCTTTTGTTATACTATCAATGTTGAATTCGGATTGATAAGTTTCTTTTAACGTATTATATCCGGTTGGTACATTTAAAAATACCATAAATTTATCTGTAACCGAATATTCAGCATTAAGTCCCAGAAAATATTTCATATAATCGAAAGTGTAATTTTTACTTCCAAGTCCGTTTTGGGGAGTATAAGGTAGATTTTCAATTAATTGTTCATTTAAATCAAAATAGCTCGACCCCGTTAATGTTCCACCATACATTTTAATATTTAACGTATTTGCAGGTCTGAAATCCGTTTCAGCTTTTATTTTTAAAAAAGGTATCATTAATATAGTCAAAAGAGAAAAGTATATTATTTTCATTTAATATTTAATTTAATAAACTATTTAAAAAATATTTATGTTACTCATACTTTAAAGAAACATAGAGGTGATAAAAAGTTACAAAAATTTTTAAAATAATATTAATATTTACCGTGCCTTTGTATTTTCAATGTAAATTGTTGATGTTTCATTAAAAATATTTTTTAAAGGTTTTTTAAATAATGATATTTCTATAGTTTTATAATTCATTTCAATATTTATTGAGTTTATAACTGAAAAAACAATCCCGAGGAAAATCCATAGTTCAGGTTGTATAAGGTTGTTCCCGGTCATAAAATTAGTTACAAATAAACTAATCATTAAATAAAAAATAATCCCTGACATTTTTTGATTCTCTAAAGAAAGGCTGTACAAATCCTTTCTTTTCAATATATATTTACCTGAAATAATAAAAAGGGATATAAACATACCACAGAAAAAGATAAATCCCAATGCACCCATTTCTGCAAGTGTAGTCAGGACAGAATAATCGCTATATGTAATATTGATTTTTTTATCAAAGCATGTTAAACCCAGCCCACAGCCATTTATAGGATG
>JBEKWK010000381.1:0-3828 GCA_049513175.1 FCB group bacterium | reverse complement strand
GTTGCAGGTAAGATATTATCAACAAGTTTAGAAGTTGTACATTGTATAATTCAACAATTAATCGGTGCAGGTATCCCAAAAAATAATATCATTATTTGGGATAGACGAGAGCCTGACCTGGAAGATTCAGGATTTACAAATGATAATTTCCCTGAAATAAAAATAATCGGCACTGAAAAGAAAGATAAAAATGGTTCTTATTATGATAAAGACGGTAAGCTATATAGCGAAACAATGATTGATAAATCATGGTATTATTGGGCTGACGTGGATGGTGATTACGATAATGAAACTATGCCATATATGATTAACGGAGGCAAATATTCTTACTTTTCGAATATTTGTACCAAAACTATTGATAAAATTATAAATATTCCAATTTTAAAAAATGCAGGACCATCAGTTACTTTATCTTTGAAAAACCTTGCATTCGGCAGTATTAGCAATACAGGAAGATTGCACAAAAATTTATGGTCTGAAACCTGTGCTGAAGTTTGTGCTTTTCCACCAATAAGGGATAAAGTGGTCTTGAATATTGTGGATGGAATCAAAGGTTGTTATAATGGTGGACCCGGAGCAGACCCAAAATTTATTACCGAATTTAAAACGATATTGCTCGGCACAGACCCCGTGGCTGTTGACCGTATTGGTTACGATATTATAAATAAGAAAAGAGTTGAAGAAAAATTACAAAAAGAAGAATCGGATTTTGGAAGGAAATTTTTAGAACTGGCTCAGGAATTCAAGTTAGGTATTGCAGATTTAAATAAAATTCAAATTGAGAATATTATAATATAAAATTTTTATTATTTAAATTTTAGGAAAAATGAAAAACTTCTATTTTCTTTTGATTATTTTTATAATGAGTAACATTTTAGTGAAAGCTCAAACCAGTACTGATATACCCTTACTTTCTTCAGAAGAGTTCCCGGGATGGAATTTAATAAGTACAAAATCTTTTGAGGGACAATCTTTATTCGGATATATTGATGGCGGAGCAGATTTATATCTCGAATATGGTTTTGAAGCGTTAACAGTGCAGGAAGTTTCGATTTCGAATGATACATACAAAGTTGAGATATGGAAAATGAGCAATAAGGAAGCGGCTTTTGGCATATTTTCAATTCTTCGTTTCAAATGTTTTGATAAGGCATATAACATGGATTATTTATGCCAGACACAATTTCAGGTTATGTTTGTAAATGGTAATTATTTTGTTAACATTATAAACACCAATGGAAGCGAAAGCGCTCAAAGAACAAGTATAGATATTGCCAATAGGATAATGTCAAAAGGGAAATATGAAAATGTTGTGTTCCCTTATATTCTTAATGAAAGCATTTTTCAAACTGAAATAAAGGATTTAAAATATATTACAGGACCTCTTGGACTACAAAACGGATACCCGGATTTGTCCAAATATTTTCAGGATGCTTATGGTTTCAAAATGTATGTTCTACACAATTCACAAGACAACATTACATTAGCTATTATTGAATTTAGTATGACAACTTCAGCAGATAAATTTCTGGAGAATTTAAAATTTGAAAAAAAGGCTTCTTTAAAATTTCAGGATAATACTAGTGATGGAATCTACAGGGCAATATGGAGAAAATATTCTTTGCAAATAACTTTTTTAGAAGCTAATGAAAAATCATCCAAACTTGAACCATATGTTTCTTTAATCAATGATTATTTGAAAATGGGCAGGTAAATCAATTAAGAATTAAAAATTAAGAATTAAAAATTAATATAAGTTTAATACATAATTATTTTTTAAAATAATATTTCCATATAAATTTATTCTTCTTTAAAATTCTTTTTCACTTTTTCTATATCATCAGAATTAGTATGAATTACAAAAATTTCCACACGATTATTTTTGGCTTTTTCTTCCGGCAAGGCAGATGTTGTTAAGGGATTGGACTCCCCTTTAGGGTTAATGAATATTCTTTCTTTTGTGATGTCTTTACTTTCAATGAATAAAGAAATTTGCTTTGTAAATTCTTCAGACCTCTTTACATTTTCTTCGTGTGTACCCTTATTGTCAGTATATCCATTTATATTAACTAAGAATTTTGGATTTGCTTTCAAATATTGGACAAGGGCATCGAGATAATTGGTATCATCTGCATTTAGATTTAAATTTTGCAAATCATTAAAATAAATAATTTTCTTTGCAGCAAAATTATATTGAGAAAATACCTGAACAGTAGCCGGTATTAGCATTATTAATAATATGAAATATTTTTTCATACCATATTCCTTTATCAATAGTATAATAATTTTATATCAATGAATAATCCATGTGATAGTAGCACCAATGACTAAATATGTTTTATTCTCGCTGACAAAATCCAGATTCATCAATGGAGTAACGGCAACAATCGGTATATCATCCCGATAAATAAATTGCTCCCATCCCAGACCAAACCTGAGCATAAAATTTGATGTATTATAAGTCGGCTCCAGTTCAGTAACCTGACCATTAGGCATCATATATTTTATTCGTTTAGTAATCGCAATACCCGGAGCAAAGCAAATTCTTAAATTAATAGGCGAAATTTTATGAAAATAAACCGGAAACCCAAAAAGTATTTCTGTGTAGTTACCGAATAAAAATTCAGTGAAAAGACCAAACCCGAAATTTGAACTAACAAACCTGTATTCATAATTTGCATTCATCGCAAAATCTGTAACTTTATCCTGAAGAACTGAAGTAGCTCCCGCATAAACGCCAATAAATTGTAATTTCTGTTTTGAGTTAAGTGTGAAGCTGGTAGATTGAGCATAACCTACAAAAATTGTAGAAATAAATATTAACAGGTAAAGCAAAATTCTCTGCATCAATGCCATAGTTTATTTTTGCTTAATTCAATAAATTTCACTATCTATTATTATTAAATCAAATAATAAAAATGTAAATTTGCTTATAAAAAAAATTAATTCATTTTAAATATATAAAACTAATTAGTTTGTAAAATACGTATTTTTTGGCGTTTAATAAAACATATTTATATATGTACACATCGGACAATAGTTAATTCTAATATTAAAAGATTGAAAAAATTAAATAGTGAGGTAGTTATGTCTAAGTTTAAGAATTACATTAATGGAAAATGGATAGAACCTAAAACAGGAGAATATTTTAAAAACATTAACCCTGCAGATTTAAAAGATGTAATAGGTGAATTTCCTTTATCCGGGCAACCAGATGTTGATGATGCAGTTTCTTCAGCCAAAGCCGCATTTAAAAAATGGAAGCTGGTACCTGCTCCGAAACGCGGCGATATGTTGAGAATAGCAGGAGATATTTTCTCAAAGCGGAAAAAAGAATTAGCAAGTATAATGACAAGAGAAATGGGAAAACCGACTTTTGAGACAGAAGGAGATGTTCAGGAAGCAATTGATACCGCATATTATTCCGCTTCGGAAACCCGGAGGCTATTCGGACATAATACACCAAGTGAAATGCCGGATAAAATGAACCTATCTTTTCGAGTTCCTATAGGTATATGCGGAATAATTACTGCCTGGAATTTCCCGGTAGCAGTTCCATCATGGAAAATTTTACCTGCAATAGCTGCCGGCAATACAGTTGTTTACAAACCTTCTAAAGATGCACCACATTCAGGAGTAATTTTTGCGGAAATAATGGAAGAAGCAGGTTTCCCACCGGGAGTATTTAATGTATTACTTGGTAAAGGGAACATGGGAAATATGCTTGTCGAGCATCCTGATGTAAATTTAATCGGATTTACTGGGTCTACAGATGTTGGTTTCAAAATTGGAGAAGTATGCGGAAGGACGAATAAAAAATGCTCCCTT
>JBEKWK010000380.1:0-3829 GCA_049513175.1 FCB group bacterium | reverse complement strand
TTGTCAAATAATAGCAAATTTCCATTAGGAAGTACTGAAATACAATGCTGATGAGAAAATCCCGTGAAACCATAGATGCTGTCATTTATAAAAGTAAATTCGTTATTTTTGCATTTAGACCCACCCAAATGCCAAATGATGTTTCCTGTAGATTTATCAATTTTGATTATATCATCAAGAAATCTCAATGATAAAAATATATTACCGACAGAATCTTCAGTAATAGCGTTTGCATGCGTGAAATCAATCGGCTGTGAATGTAGATCTACGTCAGGTGTAACATCGGTAAGCTTGAGGTGGTCAATGGCTTTCCATATCCAGTAAATAGTACCGGTTCTGTCTGTCTCAACCAAAACAGCGCTATGAACAAGGGTATTATTTAATCCTCCGTCAATAATTTTGCTCATATCAATTATCGTATCTTGTCTGCATAATAAAAGATAATGGCTATTGGACAGGATATTGACATCATGAAAGTCTATTTGATAAGATGAAGGAAACGGGATGCTATCTATATACTGCAGAGCATTATTAAAAATATAATACTTATTACATGAATCGGTTATCCATAGTCCATTACTCAAGGGTTTAAAATGAATTGAAGGCTTAAGGTTTATCGAGTCACGATATTGTATAAAGCCATAATTATCTACCAGGAAAAAATTACCGGGTGCCGCCCAGTCTAATCTAAGATAACCGGGAGCCGGATTGTCAAGTGCAGTTACTGTACTTTTAATGTTAGATGCAATTAGCTGATTTGTTATTATTGAATTCATTAATACCATTATCAGCCACACTAATAAAAATGAAATATGTCTATTCACATTTTACTCCACCTGGTTGAATGATAAAAAAAATACAAAGATTGAAATAAAGAAACCCTTATAAATATAAATATACGTAATATTTTAAAAAATACCAAATAAAATTATTAAGGTAGCCAATAAATTATTTTGATAATTTGAAATTTTTTAACCTAAGCTAATTTTTGAAAAAATATTAGAGCAAACAAATATAGAAAAATAATCAAATAGTAAATTTATTTAGATAAGACTTAGGAACATGAAATCTTTTTAAGTTAGGAGTGCTCAGTTAGGAATTAGGAATTACAAATTTGAATAATTCAACAAGAATTAATATATAAAATCGTAAATGAATCTAGATTAGCTTTGCTCAATATTTTACCTCAATAGGTTCTGAATGACGGTTTCTTATTTTTAACTTTCAACTTTTTTACTTTCAACTTAGTTCTTTACTCTTAAACTTTTTCTTGCTTGTATTTGTCTATACCGTATTTAAAATTTGGTTTTTTTAAAATATGAAGAAAATACTGGTATTACTTGTTATATTAATTTCAACAACGACGCTTTACTCACAGAATACTTCAGACCTTAAAGGCAGGGCAATGGATTCGACGCGGAAAAAACCTCTTGCGGGGGCAAGTGTCTATTTTATTTCGCAATCGAAAGACAGCACGAAGCTGGTAGGCAGTGCCGACGGCAAGGGTGCTTTCGAGCTGAAAGATTTGAAGCCGGGCAGGTATTTATTGAAAATTTCCTATATAGGCTACCGTAATTATACAAAATATATTACTTTGACGGGCAAGGATGTCAATCTTGGCGATATTATATTGACACAAACCGGTATAACTACAAATGAAGTCGAGGTAACCGCAGAAGCTCCCATAGGACAGCAAAAGGAAGATACCACGGAATTTAATGCCAATGCCTTCAAAACCCGTCCCGATGCATCTACGGAAGACCTTGTGAAGAAAATGCCCGGCGTTACGGTGGAAACCGACGGAACCGTCAAGGCACAGGGCGAGCAGGTTAAGAAGGTATTGGTTGACGGCAAGCCGTTTTTCGGGGGGGATGACCCTACGCTTGCTTTGCGTAATTTGCCTGCCGATGTGGTTGATAAGGTGCAGGTTTATGATAAAATGAGCGAGCAGGCGGAATTCAGCGGCTTCGACGACGGGAATACGGACAAAACCATGAATATTATTACAAAAAGCTTCAAACGGGTCGGGCAGTTCGGTAAATTTTCAGCCGGCGGCGGCACTGATACCAGGTACAATGTAGGTTTGAACTATAATTCCTTTAACGGCAATGAAAGAATTTCTCTTCTCGGTCTGACAAATAATGTAAACCAGCAAAATTTCAATTTTCTGGATATATTAGGCATGATGGGCGGCTCGCAGGGACAGGCAATATCGGGTGTGATTAACCGTTTCGGCGGCGGCATGGCAAGGAGTTTCAGTCCCGGAATGATGGGTGGTGGTGGTGGTATGGGTGGACCCGGCGGAGGCGGTCCCGGAGGCGGCGGACTGTCGAACTATTTTGTCGGGCAACTTGACGGACTTAGTACCACTCACGCTTTAGGTTTGAACTATGCCGACAATTTTAATGATGTTCTCGATGTTTCAGGAAGTTATTTTTTAAATTATACAAATAATAACAATGACGGGACTACGAACAGGGATTATATCTATAATCCGGCTGAAGAACAGCTTTATAATCAATTAAGCGATAAAAATACAAAAAACATTAATCACAGGCTGTACGGGCAGGTAAAATGGACGATTGATACGAGCAATTCTATTGTTGACAAGCCAAATGTTACCATTCAATCGAATAATTTATATAATACGATGGTAACAGGAACTACGCTTAAAGATTTATCTCCTTTAAATTCATCGGATAACAATTATATATCAAATTATCTTGGTCTTAATTTTGCCAATGAGCTTTTATTGCGTCACCGCTTCAGCACTCCCGGCAGAACCATTTCATTGGATATAAATACAAGTGTAAACAATAAGAACGGTAATTCCAATCTTTTCGCAGATAATATGTATTATGACACTCTCGGTGTTGCGACAAAAGATTCAATAAACCAGCAGACAAAAGCACCGGTAAACGGATACGGCTTAAATATGAGTTTGGTATATACAGAGCCGCTTGGCACAAACGGGCAGATGCAGGTGAATTATACCGGTAATTATAATAAAAATAATTCCGATAAACGTACATTAGATTTTAATTTGCTGAATCCGAATCTCGGCTATGATTTGATTGATTCGGTTTTGTCAAATAATTTCGATAATGACTATTTTACACAAAAAGCGGGTGTAGGGTACAGGTATAAAGAATCAAATACATTATTAACGGCAACTCTCGGTTACCAAAGGGCAGACCTGCAAAGCAATGAATTGTTTCCCATTTTAGCGAATAAATTTTACAGGTTTGATAATTTTCTGCCGGCATTGCTGTTCAATTACAAATTCTCACAAAGAACCAATTTAAGATTCAATTACAGGACAAGCACAAACGCACCTTCAATTTCGCAATTGCAGGATGTAGTGGATAATTCTAATCCTTTGCAGATATCGGCAGGAAATCCGAATTTGAAACAGCAATATACACATTCGCTTTTCACGAGGTTTTCCAGCATGGGAGATAATTTTACAAATATTTTCATGGGATTTGTATCTTTCAATTACCGCCTGAATTACATTACAAATTCGACTTTGATTACACAAAAGGATACAACAATTCAAAATAACCTGCTTTTACCGTCAGGCGGGCAGTTTTCAAAGCCGATTAACATGGACGGCTATTGGAATGTGATGTCGTTCTTTACCTATGGCTTTCCGCTCACGTTTATGAAGTCGAATTTCAGTCTTAATTTCGGCGGACAGTATTCGTCGTCTCCCAGCCTGGTAAACAATATAAAGAATATATCAAATGCCTATAATTATAATTTAATGTTTGTCCTCAGCAGTAACATTAGCGAGGATTTGGACTTTACGGTATCGGCAAGGGGAATT
>JBEKWK010000379.1:0-3839 GCA_049513175.1 FCB group bacterium | reverse complement strand
TAAATATACTCCAATTGGTAGGGTTTCAATATTTATTTTGGTTTCCCTTCTTTCGGCTATAACAGATATTAATTTATTTCCAAGCATAGAATAAATGCTTATTTCTTTTCCGATTATATTTGCAGAACTAACTTTAAGAAAATCACTTGCAGGATTTGGGGAAATAGAAAAAATGGCACTTTTAGATGGATGATCATTTTCTGCTACTGAGGTAAAGCCGCCATTTGTTGTATGCCAGATATGACCATCCATACCAACAGCCCAGCTATTCAGAGAATCTGAAAACTCTATTTTATTGATATATTCATTTGGAAACGTCGTATCCAAATGCCAATTCTGACCACCATCAGTTGTTCTATACAAGATTGTAGTTTTTTCGTCAGGTCGAACTTCTGCTAATACCCATCCATGATTTTTATCTGTAAAATATACTTGTTTTAGAAAATCTTGTGATGTATCGAGTTGCGATTCATTCCATGTATTACCGCCATCAGTCGTATTATACAGTTGTCCAACAGCACCTGTCAGCCATCCCGTATTTATATCGGTAAAAGCCATATCATATCCCCAAACAAAATGATTGGTATCTATTCTTTCAACCCAGTTTTTACCGCCGTCAGAAGTAAAAAATACCGAAGGTCCGGGTGTTACCCAGCCATTCAATGAATCCAGAATATACAAGCTATTCCACATTATACTTTGATTTAAACAAACTTCCCAGGTATCTCCGGCATCAGTTGATTTTATGACAGACCCGCCATCGCTTATAGACCAAATAGTATGATTATTTATATATTTTACTTCTTCACAACCATCAGAAGTATTATCAGCATAGTTAATATGTATATGAATCCAGTTTTTTCCGCCGTCAGATGTAAGATATGAATCCCATCCACCGCCAAAAAATCCATTATTTAAATCATAAAAATCAATCAAATTTCCTTGAACGTATAAACCAGATTGTTCAGGATAAACAAATTCATCAAATTGAATTTCCCATGAATCACCGCCATTTGTTGTATGAAGAATAATTGTTCCGGATGAGTCGCCAATACCCATAGCCCAGCAATTTTGATTATCAACACAGCTTATACCTTCTATAAAACCATTTATACCTGATTTTTGCAGTACCCAGCCGCTTTGTAAATAACAGGTATCAATTGCTAAAAATAATACAAGAATCAATAAAAACTTTTTCATAACAAGCTCCGATATTTATTTTTTTAAAAGTACATTACCGCATTCGAAGTGAACAGACGAGGAGGTCTGTTCTACTATTAATCTCTTTTGTTTTCCTCTTCAATTCATAATTCATAAGTTTTAACGTTTTTCACTTAATTATAACCAGACTCTGCGTCTGAACAACTGAGCCACAGCTCAGTTTCACAAGATAGTAGCCTGTAGCAAGACGACTGCAATTTATCGTTTTTTCATTCACTCCGGGTTCGCAATTTTCTGAAGTGCTGAATACTTCATTTCCAAGTATATTAAAAATTGAGATTTGTAATTTTGAATAGTTAAGTGATTCAAATTTTATTCTCACAGAGGAAGAAGCAGGATTAGGATAAATTGAAATATTTGTAGTATTATTTATTTCTTCAACAGTTGATATTAAATCACTCAGTTTTGTTCTATACATTCCGTTACCTTCAGTACCTGCAAAAATATAATCACCGTTTTGAGATAAAGATGTAACAACCAAATTAGGTAAACCGGAATTTTTTGCTGTCCAACTATTTCCTAAGTCTGTAGAAAAATGTATCCCTTCATCATTTGTGCCAATCATAATATTATTACCGCTTATTAGTATTGCTCTAACCCAGGAAACTTTTATACCTGTGGTTTTTTCATACCAAAAATAAGCATTGTTAGGAGACATATATAATCCTTCCCCAATAGTACCAACATAAAGTGTGTCACCGGTTATGTTGAATTGTGTAACACAAACATTATCCAGATACCCCGGATTATCTTTTCTCCAAGTAGTCCCGGAATCGGTTGAAAGAAACATTGAATTAAACATTCCAACAAAAATATTTTTACCATTAACGCCTATACATTCGATCATATCATTTTGCGTGTCGAAATTTATTTCTGTCCAATTATCGCCGTTATCTGAAGAAGAAAATAATTTATAATCTGTAGAGGCATAAATATTATTTTCATTTGTTGTTAAAGAATTAACTTCTGAAATTTCAAATCCGGTATTTTTTTCTTTCCAAGTGTTACCTTCATCTGTGGTTGAATATACTCCACAACAAGTGCCTGCAAAAATATTATTTCCATTTTGGGTAAAATTAGAAATAAATGTGTTCGGTAAGCCATTGTTTTTTTGAACCCAACTGTTGCCGTTATCTGTTGATGTAAATATACCACTCCACTGAGTACCAGCAAAAATAGTATTATTGTTTGTTATTAATGCTTCAATTCTTACATTTGCTAATCCATTATTTTGGGGAGCCCAGCTATCACCATTATCGGTAGAAAGAAATAATCCATTTTTCCAGGTACCGGCAAAAATGTTATCCCCGTTTACTGCCAGACAAATTAAAATTGAGTCAGGTATTCCGGTGTTTATTTCAGTCCAATTGTCCCCATTGTTTGTAGATTGAAATATACCTTTATTTGTGCCGGCAAAAATTTTATTTCCACTTACAACAATTGAAATAATAAGGGAGTCTTTTAATCCCGATGATTTTGCAACCCAATTATCTCCGTTATCTGTGGTTCGAAATATACCCTTATAGGTTCCTGCAAAAATGTTATTTCCGTTTATAGCTATTGAATTAATTGTAGAGTCTAATAACCCGGAAGATTTTGCAACCCAATTTTTGCCGTTATCAGTAGAAAGAAATATACCTTTATAGGTACCAACAAAAATATTTTCTCCGTCACTTTTTAATGATAAAATTTCCGGGTCTGTTAAGCCACTATTGTTTTCAGTCCAGTGACTTCCATTGTCTGAAGATTTTAAAATCCCATCTCTATCAGTTCCAACATAAATATTATTTCCAACAAAGGCTATAGATGTAACAATAATAGATAATGAATTTAAATCTTTGTAAATTAGATTCCAGTTATCCCCATTATCAGTTGACAAATATATACCAACACTAAAAATGCACGCATAAATATTATCTCCATTTATTGCAATTAAAGAAATATGCGTTTCATTCAATCCATTATTTTTCACAGCCCAGTTTTTTCCATTATCTGTTGACAGGAAAATCCCGCCACCCCATGTACCCGCAAAAACACTATTTCCGCTTATTGCAATTGTACTGATATCGTTAAAATCAAAAAGTCCATTGTTACAGGGTTCCCACTGGGAATTCAGTGTTGTAATTAAGAGAAATAAAAACAAAATGTAAATCAAATATTTCATGATTCCACTCCTATATTTATTTTTTATTTAAAAGATGCCAGACACCTTTAATGTGTGTGACAAATCCTGATTCTATTCTTTTATAAAGAGCTTTGAAAAAACACCAATTCTAATTAGATAAATACCTGTTGACAAAGATTCAATATTAATGCGTGTATTCATACCTTCAGCTATAACCGATTTTAATTTATTTCCCAGCATATCATAAATGCTGATTTCTTTTCCATTCAAATTTTCATAATAAATATTTAGAAAATCGGATGCAGGATTAGGAGTAATTATAGTTTTAATATTTTGTTCATTTTCTTTCACATCTGTAATTAAATCATCCAGCTTTGCTTTGAAAATTAAGCCTGAATATGACCCATAGTAAATATAATTGTCTTTTATTGTTAATCTACCCTCATCCCAGTCTGTTATACCGTCATTTATTTCATTCCAAGTATCTCCATAG
>JBEKWK010000378.1:0-3859 GCA_049513175.1 FCB group bacterium | reverse complement strand
AATTTTTATCTTTATTATACATCATGTTATTCAACCTTGAATATACTTGGTATTGATAATGAAAAAAATAAAAAAGTAAAATATCAGAATACATTGAATGATAGCTATCATTCTTATTATGGGCAATTTTGTGATTATGTAATTTCTGATGACATTGGTTTCATTAATAAAACAAAATTTCTTTATAATTTATTTGATTATTCTGCACAAGTTCTGCATGTAGATGAATTTATAAAACTCTTTTCCAATTTGGTTATTAAAAAAGAAAATGACATAGATTCATTTTCAGTTACTTTACGAGACGATCTTGATAATGGTATAGTGATCAAACAAGATATTAATGATAAAGAAAATATTTATAAAATGCAAATATTAACCAATCATAGATATTTTGGATTTTTTAATATTATTGAAATATATAAACAAGAAGATTATAAAGTATATGGATTTTTTAATAGTAGAAGATGCGCTCAGAGTTTTATTCTAAAAAAAGAATTTATATCAATAACAAAAAAAATTATTAAATTATTTGGACCTGATAAAGATTTTAAGAATGAATTTACTGATGATGATTTTACGCTATTAAAAAAAGACTTATGGAAAGGGAGGACATGGTATACAGAAAATTTAATTATTAAACTTGATTTTATAAATAAAGATAATTTATTTTTATTTGAAATTATATTTATTAATTAAAATAACTGAAAATATAATCTAATAATTGATTATTTAATAATTTTTCTCTCTTGCCACGGAACAATTAATTACTAATTAATAATTACAAATTACTAATTAGTG
Organism: FCB group bacterium; assembly: GCA_049513175.1. Lineage (GTDB taxonomy): Bacteria > Bacteroidota > Ignavibacteria > Kapaibacteriales > UBA2268 > JBEKWK01. The sequence goes on along the minus strand of JBEKWK010000378.1, from coordinate 3,061 downwards.
GATATAGATTTTATTACGAATTGTTGTAATACTTTTAACTTTATACTTTCCACATTCTACTGATTTTTTTCTCTGTGGTCTCTGTGTCTTTCTCTCTGAGTTCTCTGTGTTAAAATGTCTTTTCTTCGCTTTCTACACACCCCTTAATCCCCTCTCGAGAGGGGAGATTAATAAATCCGTCAGATGAATCTAACGGCAATGATAATTTGGATATTATAACCAGACAACGAAATAAATTTTGTGTTACAATTTTCTTCACTTTATGAACTTTATAAACTTTACAAACTTTTTCCAAAGGAGAGGGAAAATCAGACAACGAAATAAATTTCGTGCTACAATTTTTCTTCACTTTATGAACTTTAAGAACTTTAAAAACTTTTTCCAAAGGAGAGGGAAAATCAGACAACGAAATAAATTTCGTGTTACAATTTTCTTCACTTTATGAACTTTACGAACTTTACGAACTTTCCACTCTATTCGTACCCGCTCTTAATGATAGTTTGAATCATCTTGAATCGTTTTTTTGCGATTATTTTATTTGATGTGTGTGCCGGTATTATAATTGCTTCGCCTGCATCCAATTCATGCGGTTCTCCGTCAATAATAATTTCTACTGCCCCTTCAATTATTACATCAACGGTGTCGAAAGGAATTATTTTTTCTTCTAATACTTCGCCATCGTCAACCGCAATTATACTGACTTTCCCGGTTGGTTTTTTAATTATAGTTTTGTTTACAACCGAATGCGGCTCGTATTCAATTTTTGGTGCCATAATTATCCCCTAATATTAAACATATCGCTATTATTTTACCCCTCCTGTTTATAATAGTGAAATGATAATGCAATTTAAGGAAATATTTATCTTAAAAGTTACATAATTCCGGGAAAAACTTACATAATTCACAGGTTTTATCAGTTTTCTGTTTTCAGTTTTCAGAACTTTTAACTATATACTTTCAACTTTCTACTGATTAAACTTTGCGGTCATTGCGGTCCTTGCGAGAAATTTTCTTTGTGCCTCTTTGTGTCTTATTCTTTGTGTGCTTTGTGTTAAAATGCCTTTTATTCTGCCTACCACTCTCTTTTATTCCGTAGGAATTATATTATGATAACACAGTAATTCCCGGGGGTTCCGGTTATCTCGTAGAGATTATATTATGGTAGGTGCATCACCCAATATATATTCACTACGTGAAAAACGATGTTACAAGGGTGCTTTTTCTACCAATATATAATCACTACGTGATATTCTTAAGTTATTATATTATCTATACTTCCCTCAGGATTTTAAATACTTTTTTAAACGGTTGAAAAAATTATTGAAAAAACCGTTGAAAAAATTATTGAAAAAACCGTTGAATTGGATGTTTAAAATCTATGTTTTATTTTTGTGGTGAGTTCGTTGGCACGTGGATTTTTACCACCCCTGTGTCCCCTCCTAAAATAGAAGGGGATAAGAACAACGTGCTTATTTCCCCTCCTTAGATAAGGAGGGGATTAAGGGGTGGTCTGATTTGATAAGATGTTCTTTGAATAGTGATGTTTGTCGGTATAAGTCCACCCCCTTATTCCCCCGCCAGCGGGGGAGAATCATTGCTTGTCTCCCTCTGGAGGGAGAATAAAAGAGGGAGGACAATCTGTGGAATCATTTAAATCCGTTAAATCAGCGTTCAGATTTTGTTTGTTCTTTGAAATGCGGCAGGATGTAAATATTCTTTGTGCTTCTTTGTGTCTAAATCTCTGTGCACTCTGTGTTAAAATGTTTTAAAATTCTTAAACACAAAGCACACAAAGTTAAAAGTACTTAAGGTAAGATTAAAAAAGAAATTAGTCAAAAACTGAAAAAAATCATTTTTTTTGGCGGTTTTGGCGGTCAGCACATGATATGTTCTTTGAAATAAAATAATTGCAGACCAACTCGGCAAGTTGGAACTGGCGGGTTTTGGAGTATGAAAGAGTTGAAAGTTTATAAAGTTCATAAAGTTTATAAAGTTAGTAAAGTATTAATATTTCAATTTTTATCTGGGAACTGAAAACTACTAACTGACAACTGATTTAAGTGCAAATTTGCATTGTATTAATTCTTAATTTTTAATTCATAATTCTTAATTTTTAAAGACAGATATACTTCAAGAATATTAAAAAAATTGATTTTTTAATGCAAACGATGCAAACATTGTAGCAAGTTCTTTGAAATAAAAAAATTATTCGTGCAATGGCTCAATGCAAAGGGAATGCAAAGTAGTGAAAAGTTTGTAAAGTTTATAAAGTTTGTAAAGTAAATCTAAAATTTTTAATTAATTAGAATTCCACAGAGCTAATTCTTAATTTTTAATTATTTGAAGCACTTACATTTCAGGAATATTAAAAAAATCAATTTTTCAAAGCAAACGATGCAAACATTTGGTAAGTTCTTTGAAATAAAAAAATTATCTGTGCAATGGCTCAATGCAAAGGGAATGCAAGACAGTGAAGAGTAGAAAGTTGAAAGTTAAAATTAGAAAGTTTTTTTCCGGGAACTGATAACTGTCAACTGACAACTGATTAATTAGTAATTCGTAATTAGTAATTCGTAATTAATTTTCACTCTCCTACCATAACAAACGCACCCCAATAATACGGTTCTTTATATTTTTTCCTGATTTCCTGCTGTGCTAAGTTAAAAGACTCACGCTTTGTCTTACCGGATACCCAGTTCGAATAGAATTTTGACATTAGTTCCTGAGTGGCTTCGTCAAAGTCTGCCCATAATGACATTATAACCGTTTTTGCACCTGCCTGCTGGAATGCCTGCCTCAAACCGAACACTCCCGCACCATTCTTTTTATCTCCTGAACCAGTCTCGCATGCTGACAGTACAACAAGTTCGGTATTCTCTAAATCAAGATTCATCGCTTCATAAGCTGTCAGGAAACCATTATCCTCTCCGGTAGGATTGAATTCCCTGTTACTTTTATTATTACCTACCCCCGCAAAGCACAATCCTGAACGCAATAATGGATTGTCAATTATTTTTACAGGCTCAAAACCGTAGAGAAATCCGTTGTCTTTTTTAACATC
>JBEKWK010000377.1:0-3874 GCA_049513175.1 FCB group bacterium | reverse complement strand
AATTATATTTATTTTATTTTCCAAAATTATTGACATTACCTGATTGCCGTATATATCGAATATTATAGCTGCTGTATTTATTTGATTAGAACCTTGCAAATCAACGGAGAGCTTTTTATCAAAAGAATAAACTGATATATTTTTCAGTATTAAATTTTCATTTACTCCCGTTCCCATGTCTCCTGCAATAATACTCTGACCGGGTGTATCTTCAATGGCACAATCAATAATAGTCATACTTGATGAATCCGAAGGGATGCTGAGCCTGAACCAACCATAATAAATATTGCCGTTAATTATTAGTCTGACAGCTATAAAATTACTTATTGAAGGCGACCAATGCCCCAAAATGCATAAATTTGAATTGTTATATGTATCTAACCAACCTGACAAATCTTGAGAAATTATATCGCCATTATTGAATTTAAAGGGCACATAATTTTCATCCGTGCACACTTCATTTCCCAAAGTCAGACCCACAGAAAATATCTCACCATACCTGCAATTTATTGATGGATAAAAATGATAAAAACCGAAGTCTGCCTTACTATCTTTATTCAAATCAATTTCTATTTCTTCCGATGTCCCTTGTTCTAAGGTTGCAGACAATGTTCTGTTTATCGGAGTGTAAATTATCTTTGCTTTTGCATAAGATGTCAGAAAAATAAAAATTGTTATGACTACCGATAAGATTTTAAATGTTTTCATATTATTATTTGAAATATAATTATTCAAAGAAATTAAAAATTATAATTACCTTCATAATTAAAATCCAAAATCATCTGTTTTGTTTCAGAAAAAATAAAATTATTTCAAATTTAATATTATAGTTTTGAGGTCAAAATATAGTGTCATTCTTCTTCTTCTGATTTATTAGGCATCAATTTCAATAAATCAACAACAAATTCGACGGATTTCTTTAATTCCTTTATTGTCCCGTTATTTTCGATAACAAAATCGGCAAGTTTTCTCTTTTCATCCTGTGTGAACTGCTCATTCATTCTTGCCTTAACCTGCTCCTTCGACATTCCTGTTCTTTTCATGGCACGTTCCAATCTATTCTCTTCTGAAGAATGAACAGTAATAACATAATCAAAGCCCTCATCGAGTTCTGCTTCATAAATCAATGCACTCTCTACGAAGACCATAGGCTTGCCTGCCATTTCGTGTTTCTCTACTTCAGCCATCATATAATCAATTACCGGAGGATGAACAATTGAATTTAGCTTTTCCAATGCCTTTTTATGTGTTTTTGTAGGACCGAATACTAAATTTGCAAGATATTCATTATTCAGCTTTCTGCCGGGCAGGAAAACTTCCGAACCGAATTCCATAATGAGTTTATTCTTTACAGCATCATCTGAAACCATTATTTCCTTAGCTTTTTCATCTGTGGAAATAACGGGATAACCCATATTGGAAATAATCAAAGCGACAACGGATTTCCCGCTGCCAATGCCGCCTGTAAGCCCTATGACAAGTGTGTTTGATTCTTCTGATTCATTCATAATTTATTCCTCAACATTTATTACTTATTGTTTTTCAATATTCAGAATTTTCCCTACCATCCCTGCTATCTCCAAACAACAAGTCAAACCCGGTGATTCAATACCAATCAGATTGATAAATCCCGGCAAGCCCTTATCGCTTTCTTCTTTGATAATAAAATCCCTGAATTCGCCGCCCTCGGTTTGTAATTTCGGTCTGATGCCCGACTGGTCGGGGGAAATATCATCATACTCCAAATCTTTAAGATACCAGGATACCGCTTTATAAAATTTCTCCTGCAATTCAGGCGGTACTGAGTAATCCTGCACCCGTTCAGTAAGATACTGCACATCGGGTCCCAACTTTAATTCTCCGCTCATTTCGATTGTAATGTGTATTCCCAGATTATGCAGTTCCTTCGCCGGAACAGGATAAATCAGATGTTTCGCTAAATATTTCTTCGATGCTCTTATTCTGAAATAATGCCCGCGGCAATAATGAATTCTGTAATTTTCTTTATCGGCATTTATGCCTGCCATCTCTGCAATTAAATCTGAATCAATTCCTGCGGAATTAATTATAAATTTTGTAGTTATCTTACATGGTTCGTTTTGTGGGTCGGAAATGTTTATTTCATATCCCTCATTCATTTTCTCTATTCCAATTACATTATGTTTCCATGCGAAATCAGTATTATTTGACTTTGCTTTTTCGAGCAGGCTTTCCATTAATTTATGAGAATCAATAATTCCGGTATCAGGCGACCAGAGAGTGGAGACAGCTCTTACATAAGGCTCTTCTTTATGCAATTTATTAATATCCGCACTTTGTATTTTATCCACACCATTATTTTGAGCCTGTTTTAAAATCCGCTCCAATTCAGCTTCTTCATCTTGAGAAACTGCTACTATATATTTCCCGATTCGTTGATGAGGGACATAATGTTTTCCGCACCACTCATATAAACTCTTGTTTCCGGGAACACAGAGTTTGGCTTTCAGCGAGTCTTTTGGATAATATATTCCGGCATGTATAACCTCGCTGTTCCTCGAGCTTGTTTCAAAGCCGAAGGATGGGTGACGCTCCAAAAGTAAAACAGATTTGAATTTTTCAGACAGTTTTGCGGCACAGGCAAGACCTACACCACCACCACCGATAATCACTACATCATAATCCATTCTGAACTTTTTAGTATTAAATGTCAACAAAAAATATTATCAAAATTAAGAAAAATTCAAAGTATATTAAAGATAAGGTTGTTGCTTTTATTAAAAATATTTGTTATTTTAAAAAAGTTATTAATTAAATTTAAACGTTTTATGCCTGAAATAAGCAGATTCTATGGAATAGTTATTGCAATGTATTATGATGAGCATAATCCTCCTCATTTTCATGCAAGATATGAGAAATATAAAATATCTTTAAAAATAAAAGATTTTTCTATTTTAGATGGAGAATTGCCTCCTAAGGCTCTGGGTCTTGTGGTTGAATGGGCGTCACTTCATAAAGATGAATTATTAACGAATTGGGAAATGGCTTCACAAGGAAAGCCAGTTAATTCTATTGAACCAATTTAAGTTGAGGAAACAATGCAAGATATTATTGATGCAAAATATATAGATAGCTATAAAATTCATTTGTTTTTTGAAGATAAAACAAATGGTATAGTTGATTTTGAAGAATACATTGGAAAAGGTGAGGTGTTTACCAATTTCAGTAATATAAATTATTTTAAAAATTTTTATATAAACAAAGATATCGGTACCATTTGCTGGGGTAATAATGTTGACATTTCTCCTGAGACCTTATATTCCAAAGTTATTAAAAAGGATTTATCTTCCTGAAAGTTGAATCATTTGGCAAAAACAATCACTGCACTCGCAACACCACCCGGAATCGGCGGACTGGCAGTCATTCGACTGTCGGGGGAGGATGCTATTCCTATCGCTGATAAATGTTTTGAGGGTACTATAAAATTATCTGACGCAAAACCCAATACAATTCATTTCGGAAAAATCATTAATGACGGGAAATTAATTGATACTGTTACCGCTGCGGTTTTTCATACACCGAAGTCTTATACCGGCGAGAATACTGTTGAAATTTCATGTCATGGCGGTATGCTCGTTGCATCAGATATTATCGGTTTAATGATTGAAAACGGTGCAGTCATGGCTGAGCCCGGAGAATTTACCAAACGGGCTTTCCTCAACGGCAAACTTGATTTAACTCAAGTCGAAGCAGTTGCAGATATTATTCATTCAGCTTCTACAAAAGGTTATCAGACGGCAGCAAGACAACTTGCAGGTGAATTTACAAATAGAATCAAAGATTTGAGACAAAAACTTTTAGATGCCTGCAGTTTGCTCGAATTAGAGCTGGACTT
>JBEKWK010000376.1:0-3892 GCA_049513175.1 FCB group bacterium | reverse complement strand
TTCAGTATCCTGCCGGAAAAATTGTAGGTCTTGCCGCAAAACAATTAGGCGGAGGCGGAGGCGGTAAATCTCATTTAGCCACAGCAGGGGGCAAAGACGTAAATAAATTACCTGAATTGATTAATAATTTTGATTGTATAATTATTGATTATAAAAAATAATAATATTATAAATCCTATTTAATCGGTCTTATGCTTTTGACGATTTTATCAATTGTGATATGATATTTTTTCATTAATTCAGATTCACCATATCCATAAAAGAACAGGATTTTTGATGATGGAGTTATAATCAAATCAGCATTAATAATTAATGTTAATCCTTGTATTTGGGTTTCAGCATCAAAATTATATCCTGCCATATTATTGAAATCGGCTTCCTGTGGCTCTGTTATTTGAATGTTCTGAAATTTATTTTTTAATAATGATTTTGCTTCTTTATATGCAGTCTCTAAATCAGTTGCGTTGATTAAAGAAAATATTAAAGAATCATTTTCTTTAGGTATGTAAGCAATAAACATATCATTATCGTTATCGGTTTCCCAGGGTTCCGGGAGTGTAAATTCAACTTTAGCGGATTTATATTTATAATTTTTTGCAAAGGAATTTTGTGTATTAATACTCAACAAAATTATTAATACAAAAAGTGAAAAAAATAAATATTTCATATTTACTCCGAACAATTTATAAATAAAAATAAAATTTTTAAATCTGATTTTAGATATAATCAAACTTTGCAGTAAAATGACGAAGAAACGGAGCTTCCCATGTAATTTTCATTCCTCTTAATTTATCTCTAAGGTTGTATACTTCTATAACGGCTTCTGCAGTGTATTCCAGATGGCTTTTTGTATATACTCTTCGGGGTATAGCTAATCTGACAAGTTCCATATTAGGAGGTATAAATTTACCATTTTCATCGTTTCGCCCAAACATAACAGAGCCTATTTCTACACAGCGGATACCGGCTATTCTATAAATTTCGCATGCAATACTTTGCCCGGGAAATTGATGTTGAGGTATATGAGGAGCAAAACGTTTTGCATCGAGATATATGGCATGTCCGCCTGTAGGTACCATATAAGGAACATCTGCTTTTGTCAGTAAATCACCCAAATATTTAACCTGGCCGACTCTATACTTTAGATAATTTTCATCCAGTACTTCCTCGAAACCTACTGCAAGAGCCTCTAAATCACGTCTTGCAAGTCCACCATAAGTAAGGAAACCTTCTGTAACAATCAAAACATTTTTAGCTTTATCAGCAATAATTTCATCGTTAGTACCTATAAAACCGCCTGTATTTGAAAGACCGTCTTTTTTTGCACTCATTGTACAACCGTCAGCGTAAGAGAACATTTCAGTAACAATATCTTTAATATTTTTATTTTGATATCCTTTTTCGCGCATTTTTATAAAGTAAGCATTTTCAGCGAATCGGCAGCAATCCAAATATAAAGGTATATTATATTTTTTAAGCAATGCTTTAGTTTCACGGATATTTTCCATTGAAACAGGCTGACCGCCACCGCTGTTATTTGTTATAGTAAGCATGCAGAGAGGAATTCTTTCTTTACCTACTTTTAAAATTAAATTTTCTAGTGCTTCAATATTCATGTTGCCTTTGAAATCGGCAATTGTGTCAGTCTGTGTGCCAATAGCCGTAGGAAGGTCAACCGCTTCGATACCTAAAAATTCCAGGTTGCCCCTTGTAGTATCAAAGTGAGTATTATTTGGAACGACTTTATCTTTACCTGAGATAACAGTGAATAATATTCTTTCAGCAGCTCTTCCCTGATGGGTTGGAATAATGTATTTAAAATTCGTAAAATTTTTGACTGCATTTTCAAACTTATAATAACTTTTAGAACCGGCATAGGATTCATCTCCATCCATTATTTGTGCCCATTGTTTGGAACTCATTGCAGATGTGCCGCTATCTGTAAGCAAATCAATTGTAATAAATTCAGATTTAATATAAAATGGATTATAAAATGCCTCTATTAAAAACTTTTCTCTTTCTTCAACTGTCGTTATAGGTATTGCTTCTACTGATTTGATTTTAAATGGTTCAATGCTTGTTTTCATAAATATTAAATAACATTTCTTAAAGTCAATTAATTTAATTTATATAAAATTCAAATTAAAACAATTTTGAATAATAAAAAAAAAAGTAACAAATTAGATTGGAATTATTTGAGTATTATTATTCTTCGTCAAATTCCAAGCCATAAAGTTCCGGATTACTATACTCATGTCTTTTAAAAATTGAAAAGAGTTGGTCAGTTGTAAAAATTATACTGCCGAATTGTTTCCTGTCTAAATTGAAAGCAAAATCTATTCTGAAGATGCTGGTTGGTCCGGTGGATTTCATATTCTGAAAACGGAAACCGAATCCTGTGGAGTTATGCCATTGAGTTTTGGTCATATCAGTTTGTTGATTCCATACAGTACCTGTATCATAGAAAAGAATTCCGCCAAGTTTGAATATCCATATATCAAAATCAGGAAAAGTTCTCAATTCAAAATTTGTAATAATTCTGTTATCACCGGAAAAACTATATAAAGGATATCCTCTCAGACCTGATTCATTATCAAGTATCAATTGTCTTACTGCGGTCCAGTTCCAGACAGTTTGCTGGTGAATCCTTGCTGCGAATAATGTACTTTCCGATAATTTATAGAACCCTAATCCCAAAAACTCCTGATATGTGTATACACCAGAATATCGTGAAAAACCGCTTGCACCCGTGAGTTGACCGAATAGATAAATATTATTTTTAAAATATGACCTTTCGCCCTGACCTCCTACATAATATAAACTTTCGCCGCTATGACCGATTGAAAAAGTTTTTCCGAGTATTGCACTTCCCCAGCCGCCAATCGGTAAATCTTCATCTTGGTACTGATTCAATTTATTTGTTTTTATAAAATCCTGTGATACTGATGAAAATGCAATTAAAATTTTCCCGGAGTTGTCGTATGCTCTTCTTGGGATTTTTCCGGTTGAGTCAGAACCTCTGTTGACATTGTCTAATTCCACTAGCAATGTTGCATATACTACATCATTTCTACGCCATCCGCGCGATAACCAGCCACCGATTTTTTTTTCATGAAAAGGCATAAATTCAGTTGTTCCGGGGGAAGAATATATAAAATCATCACCATATTTATTCATCACATTAATACCATAAGAATAAATAGTGGATAAAGTTCTGAATGGTTTAAATAAAGAAATTTCTTCATCCGTTCTATACTTGTGTGCGAGAAAATTCATTTGTAAACTTAGTTCTGTTCTGTATATACGTCTTTGATACAGGTTAACGGTACTTTGCCATCCAATATTATTTTCTGTTCTGTGTAATCCTTCTATGCTGACTTCAGTGCCGGTACCAAAAAGATTATCCTCTTCAATTCGACCACCAAGATTTGTAGCATTACCTCCTGTACCATATAATAATGACGGCATTGTTGACCATTTGTCCTGGGTAGATACTATAACATTATATATATACTCATTTACAGAATCCAATGTAATGTTTACTTTAGTGAACAAACCGGTACTTCTTAAGTTTCTTTCGGTCTCAGCTATATCTTCATCAATCAAATCTCCACCTTCTTCAAACAGGTACTCATCTTCAATATAATAAGGTAAGGTAATTGAATGTATGGCATTGGCAATAGGTGCTGCAAAAAACCAGTCTTTTTCCGTAGAATCAAAAACATTTTTTCTTTCAAGAAATATCTGTCCGACTCTTATAGTTCCAAATAAGTTGTTAGCAGATAAAATTATAATTAAGAAAATTAAAAGTAAATGTTCTTTACAAAATTTTATTTTTGAGAGTAGTGCTAAAGTCATTTTTATTATGAATGTATTATTTAAAGAATTAAAG
>JBEKWK010000375.1:0-6328 GCA_049513175.1 FCB group bacterium | reverse complement strand
ATCTTCGATTTTGAAAGCCGTGGTAAGTGAATCGCCGAGTTTATACGAAAGTACGTTCAGGCTGAGTTTACCGTCTTTGTTTTGAAAAGGTAATACTGCAATGCGTATTTGGGATAATGCGGTTGAGGTTTCAAAGATTATTATAAGAGTAATAATAAGTAACGATTTAGAAAAAAAAGCTTTCATTTTCTACCCGCAAAAAATATATATATATAGTTTCTTAATTAGGTTCAGGAGTAATCATTGCTTTAACTTTTTTGAAAGCATCAATAAACAGCGGCTTCAAAAGAATTGCTTTTTCCCATTCCTGTTCTTTGGCATATCCCATTAATTCTATACCGAGAGCCGCTATATCATCCAAGCCGAACTGCAGGCATGAGCCTTTCAAGGTATGCCCGAACCTGTAAAGGTCTTCTTCATTGCGATATGAGACAAGCATTTCTAATTGTAAATTGATATCATTTATCCAGGTATCAATAAATTCAGGGAGCAATTCCCGTACAAAAGGGTCTTCGGGTAGTTTCAATTTTATGACCTATATTAATTAATGAATATATTATAATAACTTGCTTTATGAAAAGAACTGTAAGCCGAATTCTGTCTACGCAACATATTAAAATTGCGGATGCAGCTATTTATCTGGGAGCAATGTTGCCATTGCCCTCGAGCAGCCTACCCGAATACGGAGAAATAAATCTTTGGGCGAACAACCCTCCGTCCTTGCGGAAACGTATTCTTATTTGGCTTTGCTCCATGCAGGGTTTGCCAAGCCATAAAAGTCGCCTTTTATGCGGTGAAGCTCTTACCTCGCCTTTTCACCCTTGCCTCCATGACTCTCCATTGCTGAAGACGGATTGGCGGTTTATTTTCTGCGGCACTTTCCGTCAGCTCGCCGGTATGGCTCACTGCCTTCGCATTACGAAGTGCATCGTTCTCCGGAGTTCGGACTTTCCTCATATAATTTCCATAAGTTGTAAAACCTGAAGAAATATATGCAACTGCCCGTTCTTCCCTTAAAACAAGCTAAATATTTTCAATGTACATTTAGTTACTTTAATCAAGTAAACTATACAAATATAAGAAAAAAGTATTTTCGATGTTAAGGTTTTAATTATGATACCTGGGGGTTTTAAAAAAAATAGAAGGACATATTCCTTTTAGGAGAAATAATTATAAGAGATGTTACAAGAGAAACAAACCGAAGTTTAATAAAATTTCATACCAATTTAAAATCTTCCGGATACAAAATTCTACCGCAATGCTCACATAAAAATAATTGGTCAAGGTTATTTCTAATCTCAACTATTTTTTGCGGCGGTACAGTACTGAAGCATCCTGAACAACTGTTTTTCCTGATAGAAACTGATGCATCTTTAGTATGTAAGCGAATCCTTTCGTATTCCTGTAAAATTTCAGTATGGATTTTACCGACAATTTCTTTACGTTTTTTATTAAGCTGCTTTACATCATCATTCTGGTCTGAGGATATCATTTTCTGTTCGGATTCAAGTTCTTTATAATCAACTTCGGCTTCGGCTAAATCATTCTTTTGCTGGTCGAGAGTTCTGATTAAGTTTTCCTCTTTGACTCCGACGGTTCGCATTTCGTCAATAATTTTATTATACTCTTGCCTGGAATGGTCAATTTCTTTTGTAATTGCATCAAATTCTTTATTATTACGAACCGAGAACTGCTGCTTGGATAGCTTAGCTTCAGTGTCTTTAAGACTGGCTATAGTCGTTTTTGCAGTAGCCGAAAACTTACGCAGGTCATCGAGGATTTTAGTTGTTTCCTTAACAATTTCTTTACATCCGTTTACTTTGGCTTTTGCTCTTTTAATTTTCTCGGGAAGGTCGCCGTATTCTTCTTTGAATTCGTCGAGACTTCCGTCTATTTTGGATAACTGAGCAATATAGTATACCTGAGGTTGCATTCAATTCACCATATATTTTTTATTATTAATTAAATTTTGTCTTTGTAATACAGAATACTTTTCAGTATCCGGGTAATAGAAAACAGGATTTGTTATTATGTCCGATTGAACGATTTTAGTATAGTCTTTTTGGGAAAGATTTTCCTTTAATAACTTTACCAAACCTTCGGGAACAAACTTTTCCATCTCATGATGACCGGGGTCTATTAACATTAATTTACCATTTGCTTTATGGAAAGTATGATATGTAATATCTGCCGTAATAAATGCATCGGCATCATTTTCGAGTGCAAAATCAATAAATGAACTACCGCTTCCACCGACAATTGCAATTTTCTCGATTCCTGACATTTTATTTCCGTGTGAGAATCTGATTGGGGAACTACAAGTTGATTGTACAATTTTCAGAAGTTCATTTTCAGTCATAGGTTTTTTTGTTTGGGCTATAATGCCCATACCGGTATTTTTATATAATTTATTCGGTACAAGAAAACCTGTGATTTGTATGAATGGAGATAAGTGCTATTGAATTTGAGATTATTTTAGTAACAAGTTTACCGACACGGTCATTTTCTTGGATTGAGGTAAGTGGGGAATAAATCAGGGGGTGAAAAGTTATAATACAATCGGTTTTTCGTTTTACTGCTTCATCTATTACTTGTTCATCAATTTCAAGAGTAACAAGTAAATTATTTATCTCTTTTCTCCCACTTTGAATTTGTAAACCAATTCTATCGCCTTCCATGGCTGTATCTTTGGGGAAAACATCTTCAATAGTCTTTAACAGCTTTTCAATCCTCATCAATCAACTCGAACATAAGAATTTATTTTATAAGCGATAATTTTAATTTTCAAAATGTACAACTTCAAAATTACAAAAGTTTCAATTCTCATACAATTTTTACATGAACTCATTCGTTTAGTTTTTACAAAACTTATTGTTAATTTTGAAGAATATTTCAATAACTCAATTTTATAATAAATTATGACGAAGAAATTAAGATATTGGTTTATAATTATTATTATCTTATATGTAATAATTAATGATATAGATTGTAAGGGGCAGATAAAGGGAGAAAATGTACCTGTTTACAATCCAGATACTGTATTTGTATTCAAATCACCACATCCCCTTATAAACGATAAGTATTTAACCAATTCATTTAAAAATGGTGCCGGAATTGACGTTATTTTATCAAATAACGGTTTTGGTTTAGGCTTTTTCTATCAATATTATTTTAATAAAAACTTATTATTATTTTCAAGTTTATATATATCCGGTGCAAGGAATACTGATGAATTCGAAACAGCATGGAACGATACTATCGGATGGTATGTACCGAATAAAGTAAATCGGTTATTCATGTTCCCTTTAACATTTGGAGTTGAGCAACATTTTCTTTCAGAGGAACTGGGAGAATCTTTAAAACCATTTTTTCAAGCCGGAGTCGGACCAACATTTATTGTTTCTACGCCGTATCCAACTGAATTTTTTTCAGCTTTTAAGTATGCCCGAGGTTATACCAGGTTTAGTGCATTTGCCGGTCTGGGTGCAAGTCTTGGGGGTGCCGGGAAATCCTTAATGGATGTTTATCTGAGATATTATTATATTCCTTTCGGTGGGAACGGTTTGGAAAGTATAAGTGGGCTTCCTATAAAAGATTTTGGCGGTATTTTCTTATCGTTAACTTATGGAACTAAATTTTAATACCTGATAACATATCAATTTCCTTAAATGGAGCAGGAAGATTTACTTTTATAAATATAATAAATCTTAAATCGAATATTACTTCAAAGAATAAAATATCATCAAAAATCCGATTATAACATGTGATAATTAGAATGGAGATGCATGCAAAATAAAGATATTCAGTTATTCGAAAATAAAAACATCTCTACACAAGATAATGAGAGTATAACTGCCGCTGAAAAAATTGAGGAGCTTAAAGAATTAATCAATAAATTAGATAAAGCATATTATGTTGATGCTGAACCTTTAGTTCCTGACCGCGAATATGATAAAATTTTTCAAGAACTAATTTCCTTAGAAAAACAATATCCCAAGCTAATAACCTTAGATTCGCCTACTCAAAGAGTTGGTGGAGATATTTTAAAGAACTTTACACAGGTGCAACATTCCAAGCCTATGTTGTCGCTCGCAAATACTTACAGTAGAGATGAAGTCATTGATTTTGACAGACGGGTGAAGGAGAATTTGGAAACTGACGATTACAACTATGTTGCCGAATTAAAGTTTGATGGTGTCGCTATAAGCTTGAAATACATTAAAGGTAAATTATCTGTTGCCGCTACAAGGGGTGATGGAATTTCCGGCGATGACATAACATCAAATATCAAAACAATCCGGGGAATTCCTTTAAAAGTTATTGAAATTTTATATAAAAGCAAACCGGTTGAAGATTTCGAAGTACGCGGCGAAGTTTATATGCTTGAAAAAGATTTCATCAAAATCAATGAACAGAGAATTGAAAATGGCGAGAAAATTTTTGCTAATCCAAGAAATTTGACTGCAGGTACTCTAAAACAATTAGATTCAAAAATGGTAGCTAAAAGACCCTTAAATATGGTTTGCTATTATTTGGATGCCCCGGAATTTATTCTTGAATCCCATATTGAAAATCTTGATATTTTAAAAAGGATGGGATTACCGGTAAGTCCTTATTCCAAACTTTGCAAAAATTTAGACGATGTTTTTAATTTTATAGATGAATGGGGAAGCAAAAGATATGAACTTCCTTTTCAGATTGACGGAGTTGTCATCAAGGTTGAATCTTTAAGACAGCAGGAAGCACTGGGAGCTGTAGCCCGTTCGCCGAGATGGGCAATTGCATATAAATATGAAGCCGAATCTGCTGAAACTATTTTGAAAAACATTACACTCCAGGTTGGCAGAACAGGTATAATAACGCCTGTTGCTGAACTGGAGCCTGTTTTCGTGTCAGGTTCTACAATCAGCAGGGCTACGCTTCATAATGCGGACTACATAGCAGAAAGAGACATAAGAATAGGTGATACTGTTCTAATTGAAAAGGGTGGTGAAGTTATTCCAAAAGTCACAGGCGTTGTTTTAGAAAAACGTCCGGAAAACCTTGTTAGATTTTCTTTCCCTGAATTTTGTCCCTGCAATTTAAAATCAACTATTCAAAGACCTGAAGGTGAAGCAAATTATTTTTGCGATAATCCCGAATGTCCCTGGCAAATCAGAAGAAGGATAGAACATTTCGCTTCGAGAAATGCAATGAATATTGACGGGCTGGGAGAAAAAGCTGTAGAGCAATTTGTTGAAATGGAATTTCTAAAAAATGTTGCTGATATTTATGATTTACATAATTATAGAGATAAAATTCAAAGCCTGGAACGCTGGGGAGATAAAAGCATAGACAATCTTTTGTCAGGTATTGAAAAAAGTAAAGTACAACCTTTTCACAGGGTTCTTTTTGGATTAGGTATAAGATTTATTGGTGAAGGTGCTGCAAAACTATTAGCTAATAATTTTTTAACAATTGATAAATTAGCTGCTGCATCAAAAGAGGAATTAATTTCTGTAAATGAAATCGGTGAGAAGATGGCAGAGTCAGTTATCAATTTTTTCCAATCAGAAATACAAAAAGAAATAATGCATAGATTACAAAATGCCGGTTTGAAATTCGAAACCGATATTTCTAAAGATGAGACAGTAAATAAAAAATTTATAGGGAAAACTTTTGTTCTGACCGGCGAATTATCTTCGATGACAAGGAATGAAGCAAAGTTTAAAATTGAAACTTTGGGCGGCAAAGTTACGGCTACAGTTAGCAAGAATACAAGTTATGTAGTGACCGGAGAAAATCCGGGAAGTAAATATAATAATGCAGTCAAACTCGGAATTAAAATTCTAAACGAACCGGATTTTTTAGAAATAATAAAAATTTAAGGGTAGTTCTACTAACTGTCATTCCTGCGAAAGCAGGTAACATGTTGAACGAAGTTAATCCATCTTACTTCTGGATGGTATCAGAAAATGTCATTCTGAACGAAGTGAAGTAACATGTTGAACGAAGTTAATCCAGTTTCTTTTTTCTTTCTTCATTCTTCTTTCTTCTCTAACCGGTCAGAGGGTTTTAATTATTAATTTATTTTAATTATTCCATTTTTCCGTCGAAAAAGCAAAATTATAATAAAGTTTCCTATTAACGCTTTAGTCAAGGCAAGCCGGAAATATTAATATCATTTCAAAAAAAAATTATTTACTTTTAAAAAATATTTTGAGACTTTTTTCCAAAATCTGTGTCATTTATATATATAGATGGAACAAATTTGAAAAAACTTTTTTTCATCTCGTTCCAAAGCTCGACTCGACTGAGCTTGCCGAAGTCATGCTTTGGAACGTAAGGG
>JBEKWK010000374.1:0-3896 GCA_049513175.1 FCB group bacterium | reverse complement strand
AACTTGTCTTGTCCTGAAATACGTTGACCAAAATTTAGTTAAAAATTGATTGTTGAACATAATATTTTTTTGGTTCAGAATACAAAATCATAACTTCTCTTAGTTCTATTGCTATCTTGCACAAATAATCTTCATATCGGGCAGGAGGCATCAGTTTTAGTTTCCAATGCGGTCTTTCTTCATTATAAAGCCATACTGCCCTTTTTAACTCTTTCTGTAAGTCCTTGAAAGATTTAATCGATTTTTGGTGCAAATATTCGTATTTTATTATGCCGTTCACTCGCTCCATATGTGTATTCTCGTAAACACTATTACACATACTGACTTTTATTTGATTTTGTGATAGTAACTTCAAATACATGTCTGAGGTATATTGACTACCTTTGTCCGAATGATGTATAAGTCCGGTTAAACTACTTTCTGCCCGCTCGGAAAAAGCTGCTTTCAATGCAGTACAATTAGCTTCCGCACGCATGTTAGGCGAAGCTATATACCCAAGTATTCGCCTCGAATATACATCAACGATAAATGTCAGATAATAAAAAGTCTCTCCTACTCTGAAATAGGTTATATCACTTACCCATACCTGGTTTATTCCCGTTATAGGTAAATCAACCGTCAGGTTGCCGAACCATGCACTCTTTGTACTGAATGTAGTCCTGTGAAAACTTTTTATCAGCTTTATACCTAAACCGTTCTCCACACCTATCCTAATAAATCTGTCCCTGCCTATCCTGTCCGGCGATAATAAACTATATATCTTTTTTAATCCCATCATATTATGCATCTGTCTTATTTCAAGTATTGAACTTAACACTATGCGTTCAACTTCCTCATCACCAGCTCTGCGATTCATATATTGCATATGAGACTGCTTGCTTAGCCCGGACACTTGATATATGTTCTTCAGCTTGTGGTAATGCCTGTCTGTATTCATTCGGTACCATTCAATTGCATAGTGGTACACTTTTTTTTTACATCATAGCCAAGCTCTTCCGAACACATCTCAATTACTTTATCTAAAAACTCTATCTCCAGTTGTTTTTTACCTACGTTCCTCTCTAATTCACTTATACGGTCTAATAGCTTATCCACCTTCGTTTCATGGCTCTCGCTTTCCATCATCATTTTAGCTCCTGTTCTTTTAAATGCCGAATATTCATTAAGCCATCTGTAAACCGATGTCTCAGTTACCTGATACAAATTTACAACATCCCGTACTTTTAATTTCTTTAACTCAATTTGTTCCACTAACTTTTTCTTTAATTCACCACTAAAAATACGCTGTTGGCGTGGATGGTACTTCGATTGCCCTCTTCCTTTAATACTGTCCATATTAAACCTCCTTTCTTGTTAAAAAAAGGTCAACGTTTTTCAGGACAGCTAACTTTATATTTTTGCTTACAAAGTTAGTACCTTGCTTGATTTTCTCTTTAAGCCCTGTCCTGATTTTCATTGACTTTCCCGTTTTCTAAAAGTCAACGTTATTTAGGACAGGTCAACTCAGGTAGCAGTTAGTAGTGAGCAGTTAGCAATTAAAGGAAAACTTTCCACCTCGTTCCAAAGATCCTGCTTCGGAATGCCGTAGGAATATTCCCAAGCGGGAGCTTGGGAACAAGGACAAAATTTAACCACAATTAGTAATTATTAATTCGTATTTGTAATTTTATAAAATGAACTCCTAATTCCACATTCCTAATTCCTCACTTAATAATATTTAAATCTAAAATCTACAATCTAAAATCGTAAATATTTTTGTTTGTTTTGTTATTACATTATAATTTAGTAGATTTGGAAAAAAGTATATAATTTTACGGACATCTGCCCGGAATTTAAAAGCTAATAATTTATGCATAACGGCATAAACACAGGCGGCACACAGGCAAAGCTACTCCACAAAATAGTTGATGAAAATCTCTACATTAAAGAAAATATAAAGGTGATAATATGAAAACAATATTAATAATATCATTTTCGATAATTTCATTAATATTTTATTTTTCCTGTAAGGAAAATTCACCCGTCAGCCCTATTTATGATAAGCATAATATTCAAAATGATTCTAACTGGGTGGAAATTATTGATACGATGATAATAATTCCAAATTGCATGTATGATAATAGTCCACAACCACCTTATATCATTAATGATTCAAATGAATATAAAAGTATATTATTAGATTCATGTTTTGTAGGTAGAAGACCATGGGTTGATTTTTCAAAAAGAACTGTTCTAGGTAACGTTACACAAACTAATGTTACAGATTTTAAATATCAAATCTTTAAAGATGATAAATTAAAGTTAATTTTATATCTTATTGAAATAGATGTTGTTTACAATTTTGGTTTTGTAAGTAAATTACATTTGATATCAATACCCAAAATTAGTAATGACTATAAAGTATATTTTGATACACTCCATTTTCATGTTCCATAAATATTAAGGTGAGAAAATGAAAACAATATTTTATTATTTTTGTAGGAGTTTTAAAATGAAATATATTTACATTCTATTGTTAATATGCATCCCTTTTACGACTGCCTTCTCGCACGAAAACAAAAATCAAAATGAGAAAGCAGCTAAAATCCTTGCAAGTAATTATTATGTAGATACAGTTTACATTTATTTTCCTGATAGTGTCCATAGTGTAAGTAGATACTCTTATAACTATGACGGAAGCGGAAACTTAATATCTAAAGTAGAAGAATCCTGGGGATATGACCAATGGTATAATCTTGATAAAACTACTTATTATTACGATGAAAGCGGTCATGAGATTTCTGAATTTTACGAATCATGGTGGGCAATAGATGGGCAATGGAAATTTGATGGCAGCTATACTTATACTTACGATAGTAACGGGAAAATACTAACCGAAACTTATTCTGAATTTGTGGATAGTGCATGGGCTGATGTTGATAATGATACCTATACCTACGACGAAAAAGGAAATAAACTTACTTCTTTAAATGAAATGTGGAATAAGAATTATTCAAGAGATACTTATACCTATGATGGGAATGGGAATAAACTTACAGACTTATATGAAACCTGGCAAGATGATATATGGTCACATGATTTTCTAAATACATATACTTATAACACTAATGGTAACGAACTTTCTGAGTTTGGTGAATTATGGCAAAACGGGCAATGGGAAAATTTTAACAGACAAAATTATAATTACGACGGAAGCGGAAACGTTCTTTCTCAAATCACTGAAGATTGGAAAAACGGAGAGTGGGTTAATATTGGTAGGTTAAACTGTAATTACGACGGAAGCGGAAATATGCTTTCATCTACCTCTGAAACCTGGACAAATGGACAATGGGAAAATCATGATAGAAGTTCCTTCAACTATGACGGGAATGGAAATTTTATTTTCGGAATAAATGAAAGTTGGTCTGCCGGAAATTGGAATAAAGAATTAAATGGAATTATATTTAAAGATTTCAAAAAGGTACCTTATTATTTTTATTGTTATAAAATCGAAGTCAAGTGGAAATTAATTTCAGTTGATGTGAAAGAAAACAATAATGATGCGTTTTCTTTCAATTGCTATCCTAATCCTGCGACAAATAATATAAATGTTATTCTTAATAATAATAAAATTGGGAATAAAATCGAAATTTACAATTTACTCGGAATTAAAATAATGGAATATGATTCACAGGTACAGAGAGTAACAATTAACATTGGATCATTATCAAAAGGGATATATTTCCTTAGATTAGGAAATCAAATGAAAACTTTTGTGAAAGAATAAAAAAATCAATAGTTTTAAAAAAATGGAAAAATGCGAGAAAATGGAAAAAGTATTTCTATTGTTCTAAGGCAACACGATCACAAAAGCTAATCCCTCTTCTTCATTTTCCAATAATATGTCCGATAATATA
>JBEKWK010000373.1:0-3917 GCA_049513175.1 FCB group bacterium | reverse complement strand
TAATATTTTACCAATTGTCAAACCGAAAGAAAGTTCAAACATGCCGATAAGCCAGAATGGAACAAGCTTTCCGATTATAAGCTGGTATTTCTTAATCGGACTGACATTTATTTGCTCGATAGTTCCCAGTTCTTTCTCTTTGACAACGTTCATAGCTGTAAGGAATAATCCGACAATAGTAACTAAAAGAGCAAGAATGCCGGGAACCATAAAGGTTTTGTAGTTAAGTTCAGGGTTATACCAATGATTGACGTTAATTCTGAATGCTGAATTCTGAGTTCTGAATGAAGGAGAGTTTAAATCAGTTATTGCGGATGGATTAGGGGAGAAGCTGATATCAGTGATAGTGGTACTGATTCCGGGATTTGAAAAATATTTTGGTAAATCGGAATTGAGTTTTTTGTTATAATCGGCTATAATAGAGCCTGTATAAGCATAAGTAAGGGCGGCGGCGCTTCCGTTAATAGCATTTATGATAATTTGGACATCGGATTTATTCTGCCTGACAAGGTCTTTTTCAAAATGCTGAGGGATTTCGAGTATAATATCTACCTCTCCATTCTTCATGGCATTTTCCGCTGCTACAGAAGAAAAGGTAGATTCAGTAAGCTTATAGAAAGGAGAGCCCTGGAATTTGCTAATCAATCCGCGTGAGACAGGGGACATGTCTCTGTCAATTATTAGCATTTTGATATTTTGCATCTCAAATGTTGCGGCATGAACAAGAATAAGCATCTGGAAAATCGGTATTGCGAAATTAATAAACACCATTATCCGATTCCGGAAAACCTGGATAAATTCTTTTTGTATTATGTATAAAATTGTTCGCATTGGATTTTTATTCTAATCTTGTTTTAAATCTTTTTATACTGATTGTTAAAAATAAAATAGTATAACCTAAAATTATGAGAGTTTCTTTCCATACAAATTCGAGCCCGGTACCTTTCAGCATTATGTTTTTGATAATGATAATGAACCATCTTGCCGGAATGATGTTACTAAACCATTGCAGTGGAAGCGGCATATTTTCAATAGGGAAAATGAAGCCTGAAAGAAGAATCGTCGGCATCATCAAAGCAAACATAGATAGCATCATAGCTATTTGCTGTGTCTCGCTGATTGTCGAAATCATAATACCTAAGGATAATGCCATGAAAATATATAACAGACTTTCTCCGAAAAGGAATAAGACATTACCGTATATAGGTAGCCCGAATACGTATTTACCAAGTAGAAGTATAGAGGTAAAGTCCACCATTGCTAAGATTATATAGGGGAGAACCTTGCCTATTATAATTTGTGCAGGTTTCAAGGGAGAAACGAGGAGGACTTCCATTGTTCCCAACTCTTTTTCTCTCGTAATAGAAATTGAAGTCATCATAGCCGATAAAAGCATTAATAAAGATGCAATTATACCCGGTACAAACATGAAAACTGCTTTCAGTTCAGGATTATAAAACATTCTGACCTGGGGATTAATACCTGCGAATTCACCTTGTTTTAAAGGTGGTGTCATTGGATTTTGGATATTGTTAATCTTTCCCCGCAGGTAATCATTTAATACAGCAGAGGCGTAGTTTGACAGAATGTTTGCAGTATTCGGGTCTGTAGCATCTGTAAGGATTTGGATGTCGGCAATTCCGGTTTTCTCTAAATTTTTACCGAATTGCCTACCGAAGATGATAATAAGCTTGATATCACCCTGCTTAAATGATTCTTCAATTTGGTGTCTGTTTGTTATGTTATTTTCTAATAAGAAGTATCCTGAAGATAATATTTTCTGTGTGAGGCTCTTAGTTACCTCATCTTTTGATTCATCAAGAATTGCGATTTTGGCATCTTTTATTTCATTAGTAATTACGAATCCAAACAACAAAACTTGTATAGCAGGCATGCCGAACATTATCAGCATAGACCGCTTATCGCGTACAATGTGATAGAACTCTTTTATTACAAATCCCCAAAATCTTCTCATTTATTTACCTACCTGATACTTAGCATTAGAGTTTTCCCCTCTTGCAATTTTAAGAAATACTTCATTCATTGTATTGACTTGATAATTGTGCATTAACGATTTTGGTGTATCAAGGGCAAATATTTTACCTTCTACCATAACCGAAACCCTGTCACAATACTCCGCCTCATCCATATAATGTGTAGTGACAAAAACTGTAACACCTGCATTTGCAGTTTCATAGAGCATATTCCAGAATTGACGTCTTGTTATCGGGTCAACACCGCTTGTCGGTTCATCGAGAAACACTATCTTTGGATTATGAAAAATTGCAAGCGAAAAAGCAAGTTTTTGTTTCCATCCTAGGGGGAGTGCTTTTATAAGAGTATTTTTTATTTCTATGAAATTCAACTTTTTCAATAAAAAATCTGACCTTGAGTTTATTTCTTTCCTTGATAATCCATATATTCCTGCATAAAACCTAATATTCTCAAACACTGTCATATCTTCATAAAGCGAGAATTTCTGACTCATATAGCCAATGCTTTTTTTTATATTTTCAGTTTCCTTGTACGCATCAAATCCTGAAACCCTGATCTCACCTGAGGTGGGAATTGACAAACCGCATAATATTTTCATGGCAGTTGTTTTACCGGCACCATTAGCTCCAAGAAACCCGAATATCTCTCCTTTATATACATCGAATGTCAGATTATCATTAGCTATGAAATTCCCGAATTTCTTAACTAAGTTCTTAACCTCTATTACTTTTTCCCCGTTTGAAGAAGTTTGATTTAAAGGAATTTTCTCGTTTATTCTATTATCCATTATTTCTAATTCAATTCTTTATTCGACATTAATTCTATGAAACAATCTTCAATATTAGGTTGTAACTTATTAATTTCTATATCATTATGATTTAAATTTGAAAGATATTCATTTAGTTCATTCTCTTTTATACTCAATCTATTATCGGTGTAATGTAAATATTGACCAAAAGGATAAACTGATTTACAATTCGGATAATTTTTTAAATCAATGCTCAATTGATACATATTATTGCTTTTTATCCCCAATAAATCAGTTTTGAATTGTTTTATAATATTTTCAGGGGTTTCAATGGACATTATTTTCCCTTGTTGTATCAATGCAACTCTATCACATAAAGAGGCTTCGTCCATGTAAGGAGTGGAAACCACTATTGTAATTCCTTTTGCTTTCAAATTCTTGAGCATTTCCCAGAATTCTTTTCGTGAAACTGCATCAACTCCGGTGGTAGGTTCATCTAAAATCAAATAATCGGGTTTATGAATTAAAGCACAGGAAAGAGCAAGTTTTTGCTTCATACCACCGGATAGCTTCCCGGCAGGTCTTTTATTAAACGGTTCAATTTGTTTATATATGTCCTTAATTAAGTCGTAATTCTCATTGATAGTTGTACCAAAAATTGTTGCATAAAATCTTAAGTTTTCTTCTACAGTTAAATCCTGGTATAGCGAAAATTTTCCAGCCATATAGCCTATATTGTTACGAATCTTTTTATAATCTTTCACAACATCGTAATCACCGATTTTTACCTCACCCTTGTCCGCAAGTAATAATGTGGTGATTATCCTGAACAATGTGGTCTTTCCTGCCCCGTCAGGTCCAATCAAACCAAAAAGTTCCCCTATTCCAACATCAAAAGAAATATTATCCAGTGCTGAAACTTTTTCATAACTCTTTGATATATTTCTTACTTGTATAGCTATACTATTATTCAATTTTTAATTCTTAATTTTAAATTATTAATTAAAGTAAGCTTCTCCCGGCATTCCAATTTTAATGTTTCCATCATTTTTGACTTTTATTTTAACAGCGTAAACTAATTTAACTCTTTCCTCTTTTGTTTGAATTATTTTGGGTGTAAATTCTGCCTGTTGTGATATCCAACTGACTACACCATCATAATTTACCATATTTG
>JBEKWK010000372.1:0-3924 GCA_049513175.1 FCB group bacterium | reverse complement strand
GTTATTCCGGATTAAATTATATGATTCCTTGAATAACCCTGTATCTTTCGATTCAATGGGAACTATTTATACAAAGTTATATGCAATGAAAATTGACAAAGATTCAATAATAGGCAAAGAATTATTTTATAGAATGAATTCCTGGGCTGATAGTACTGTATATCTTTATATGACAAGCAGACAAAATGGTATTTTTGGAAATTCTGTTAATACATATACCGGGTTATTAGATTCAATAGAGGAAATGTTTAAATATCCTGCCAATGCCGGAGACATCTATATATCTGATAATGGGATTATTACTGTTTCTTCAATTAATGAAATTGTAACAGTACCTGCCGGAACATTTAGTTGTTATTTATATGATATTAAGATAGCAGATGAAGAAGTTATATTTTATATATCTCCGGGTAGCGGATTTATTAAAATTGAAATTGATTACACGAGTAGACCCAATGGCAGATTAGTTATTTTTGAACTTACAAATTTGACATTGAAATAAAATGTTAAACTTGTAAAGTCTAAAATGTTAGTTCTTCAGAACGAAGTGAAGAATCCAGTATAGATGCGAGTTCTGGATTCTTCATTTCACTTCGTTTCATTCAGAATGACATTATAAAATTATTATTTTTCCAAAACAATTTTCTTAGTAATAATTTTTCCTTCAGCTAATAATCTGCAGTAATAAACGCCATTGCTGTATTTTGTTGCGTCCCAGTTAAAAGTGAATTTACCCGGGTTTAATTCTTTGTGGCATAATTTGACGATTTCTTTACCATTATTATCAAATATAGCAAGCTCCGCAAAGATTTGATTATTAACTGTAAGTTCAATTTGTGTTATAGATGAAATTGGATTAGGTAAAATTTCCAAATCAAAATCAGTATTATTAATATCATTTTCTACAGAACTGACACCTGCTGTTGTAAAATTCCATGTTTCAGACCAGGTCCCTGTGCCGCCGTCATTGCTGCCCCTGATATGCCAGAAATATTTTGTGCCCCCGTCGAAATTTTTAAATATTTTTCGGGTAGTAGAAGTTATATCAGGCAACTCATAATAAATATTATTGAATTGTTCATCTTTTGCAACCTGTAAAAAATATAAATTAGCGAAGGCAGAGGCTTCCCAGGTAAATGTCGGTTTTACATTTACATTTGTTTCTCCCAGTGCCGGAGCCTTAAGTACCGGGGCATCCGGTAAAGGCATTGTAGTGAAATTCCATGTTTCTGACCAGACTTGAGATTGTCCTTCTATTATTGGACGAACATGCCAATAATATTTTATAGCCGGAGTTAAGGCTGAAATAAAAGAGTATAAGGTGTCCCTTCTTGAAAATATAGTATCTATTGCATTGCTAAAAGAATTGCTTGTCGAAACCTGTAGCTGATATTTAATTAAAGAATCATATATATTATCCGAAAAGGTCATTACATGCCAATTAAGAGTCGGTTTTGTTGAAATATTAATACTATCATTTTTGGGTGAGATTAAATTGAACGAATAAGATGGAATCCCGACAGTGAAATGCCAGCTTGTTGACCAGTTCGATGAATCCTGGGATGAGAATGCTTTTACCTTCCAATAATATGTTTTATGAGCTTCCAGATTTGTTGCAGTAAAAGATGTACTGCTATTA
This sequence comes from FCB group bacterium, assembly GCA_049513175.1. Lineage (GTDB taxonomy): Bacteria > Bacteroidota > Ignavibacteria > Kapaibacteriales > UBA2268 > JBEKWK01. The sequence goes on along the minus strand of JBEKWK010000372.1, from coordinate 2,285 downwards.
TTATTTGTTGCAGAAATAATATTAGAAAAATCTTTTTTATCTGATATTAATACTGTATAAGATGTAGCTCCACCGGAAAGAAACCAACTGAGGATAGTATTAGCAGGTACTTGTGTAGCAAAATTTTTCGGTTCATTCAAACCTGGAGCTGCTATACCATTCAAAGTGGCATTTGCTTTATATAGGACCCGGTATCTGGCATTGACTGCTAAATTTGTCAGAACATTTTTTTGCCCGTTAGGATAATTTATTACAACACTATCAATATTTGTAATTTGTCCTAAGCCGAAATGCAGTTCATTTGAATTTTGTGTACATAGAGAACCGGCTGCACTTCCGCCGAGTTCACGATAAAATAATTTACTTCCTGAGTAAACAGTAACTTTGGAGCCGAAAGCTTCCGTAGATACATTCTCATCAGGTTTGCCGGAAAGTCTGAAAGCAATCCAGTTCCCTTCTCTCTTCATATCATTTCTAAATAACCTGCCGTTGATAATTAAATCGAGGTCGCCATCATGGTCGAAATCAATATATACGGCAGTCCATGCACTCATGGAATAAGCACCGGACAACCATGTAATATCGAGTAATTTATAATCGGGCGGACCTTGATTCAGATAAACCCAGTTCATGCCGCCGCTATAGATACCGTGCCACAAATCAATATAGCCGTCAAGATTTAAATCAGCCCAGCAGACACCTGCATTTCCTTCGTGGAATTTCAAGCCCATTTTCTGATGAACTTCAGTAAATTTGTAATCGGGAGGTCCATCATTCCTGAAAATCAAAGAGGAATTTGAAAATTGAGCCCGCCAGTCAGTATGGGCAAGATTACCGACACATAAATCAGGCAATCCGTCATTATTAAAATCTGCCCATTGGCAGCCCATTCCATGTCCGAAAGAACCGGGGTCGGTTGTAGGAACTCCCTGTGTACCGGTATAAGCTCCAACTTCTGTAAAGGTACTGTCTCCGTTGTTTTTATACAAATTATCTTTTATCAAACGATAATTAGCAACAAATATATCCATTTTATTATCTTTATTATAATCGCATGCAGTTGCTCCATAGCAATCATAATAGCCCTGTCCGGGCCAATAGGCACGAGGTTCGCCGGCTGCAATTCCGGAGATTGTTCTTACATTAGAGAATGAACCATCTTTATTGTTTCTCCATAACTGGTCAGGACACCAAATTTCAGTTGAGCCCCCTTCCATTCTCCTGTTAGCTATGAATAAATCAAGCCAGCCGTCACCGTTGTAATCGAGCCAAAGAGGAGTGCATGTATAATATGGATTAAACATCGAATCATTACTGAATGAAGGGATTACTGAAAAATCATCGCTTGGATTCGGATATGGAAGCTTAAATAAAGTTTTATTATTCATTAAAGAAAATGTGCCGTTCCCATTATTCTTGTAAACTACATCATGGTCAATAACCATATAATGCACAAAGTCCTGGGCGCCGATATTTATTCCATAGACATCAACGTTACCATCATTATCAAAATCTCCCCAAGCAGTTGCACCTGCACTGATATTAAATTGAGCAGTAACATTTTTGAATGTACCGTCCTTATTGTTTTGGAAGAAATTTCCACCTATTGCAATATCGTCCCAGCCGTCATTATTCCAATCTACAACAGAAACGTAACCGCCGCCTGAAAGACCAACTTCATCGGTTACATCAACTAAAGTTGGAGCGGGTGGAGGTAAAGAAGTATTACCATCAGGATAATTATATTCAATAATCAATCTAATCATATAATTTCCGGGAGGGTATGCATACATTGTTCCGGGTATATTATAGAAATTAGGATTTGGAGTCCAGGGGTCAGTCATCCAGGATAGATTTCTTGAGTTTGGACGCCCGTCATCATAACCAAACCATGGACCGTCAGGTTTTACATAATGTTGGATAACGATTTTATCAAAACCGTCAGATTTTAATCCTGTTCCTGAAACATCAAATTCCTTCCAACCCGGTGTGCCGTCATAATTGTAAATTATGGGGTCAATCAGAGTATTATTTACCCAGGCATAATGCGTTGGATAAAGATTTCCCGCAATAGGGAAACCAACAATATGAATTGTATCAATCGCTGGTTTGTCCCCTGCATAATAAATTTTTATTTTTTGAACTTTACAGGGACCATCAGGCTGAAGGTAGGCGGATTCTTCCCACCATGCTTTAGTGCTGACATAGGAATTACCAAGATAATTTCCGCTATCATATTTGAATTCTATTTGTTGTGAATTGGAATTATAAAATATCGTAAAGAT
>JBEKWK010000371.1:0-3927 GCA_049513175.1 FCB group bacterium | reverse complement strand
CATTCGTTTGAATTTGTAGAAACCAGTGCTTTCAGGGTTTTCACAAATTGTGTCAATTTTAACTTAAAATCCTGCTTTATATTTTCTTGTATCATGTTATTTATTATTTTTCGTGTAAAATGTAAAGCAAAATTAATCATTTATTCAGGAAAATTGCAGATTTTGCTAAAATAAGGTATTATTTTTATTTAAGTTTATTTTGAATAAATTTAGCTGTACCGGCAATTTTAACACCTGAGGTATCAACAAAATTTTATAATCCCTATTCCAAAAATTCAGATAATTCTTTGAATTTAGCTAAGAGAAGTTTTTTGTCTATCAATTTTGTTTCGTATTCCGCTATCATAGCAGGAGAAAGACTGCGGCTCAACGCATATTCCACTACCTCGCTGTCCTTGCTTTTACATAAAATTATACCAACGCTCGGATTTTCATGTGGCTTTCTGACATCCCTATCGAGTGCTTCCAGATAAAAATTTATTTTTCCTAAGTATTCCGGCTGGAATTCATCTATTTTCAGCTCGAAAGCAACAAGGCAGCTAAGCTCCCTGTGATAAAAAAGCAAGTCAATGAAAAAGTCCCGTTTACCGACTTGTATTTTATAATTCTCACCGACAAAAGTAAAATCCCTGCCAAGCTCTAAAATAAAATTTTTAAGGTTTGAGATTAATCCTTTTTGCAAATCACTCTCAGAATGTCCATCAGGTAGATTTAAAAATTCAAAAATATAAGTGTCTTTAAAAATACCCGATAAATCAGCAACTCTTTTATTATCAGTTTTTTGTAATTCTCTCGCCGGTGGTGAGAGTTTTACTTTTTTCGATGTTTTTAAAAGTGTCACCTGTGGTGGCAGTAATTCATTCTTCGATTTTTTCAATTGTGTCACCAGTGGTGACAGTTTTGTTTTTGATAATAAAACTCTTTCAAATAAGCCGCTGTTGAGCTGCCTTTCCAACTCTCTTTTGGAATATTTTTCTTTAATAGCTAATCGTAAATAATATTCCCTTTCCTCGATTGATTTTGTTTTACTAAGGATATGCAAATTATTTGTCCGGCTTAATTCTCTCACCAGTGGTGAGAGAATTGGATAATCACTATAAGATTCATAGAATTGCTTCATTCTCCATAAATTTTGGGGTGAAAAGCCGTTTAGACCATTATGGTTTTTATAAATATATAGTGATAAATTTTCTACCACCGACTTGCCCCATTCCTCAGAATTAATTCTAACACTTATATATTGCCCGATTTGCCAATAGAGTTCTATCAATTCTTTATTGATACCGGCTATAGCCCTGTTTCGAGCCTTGCTAATTAATTCTGATATTTCTTTAAATTGTCTTTCTATTTTCATCATTAACTCAATTTGCTTTCATAATGAGTTTGTTTGAATATTACATTCTCTTATCTCTATTTTTTCCTGCCAACTCCTAACCCCTAACTCCAAACTCCTAATTGAATTAAAACTGCAAAAACCCTACCTTCTTATATACTTTTCTCAAAGTACGGGAAGCAACTGCAGAGGCTTGCTCCGCACCTTTTGCAAGAATTTCTTTTAGTTCTTTTTCGTTTTTGCGTAAAGATTCATATTTAGTTCTTATAGGCTCAAGGTAGGCGGCAACGGCATCGGCGACGGCAGGCTTGAATTCAGCATAGCCTTTCCCTTCAAATTCCTTCTCGATTTCGGGAAAAGTCTTTCCGGTGGCTATACTGTAAAAGGTCATCAGGTTTGCGATACCGGGTTTGTCCTCGGAAAACTTAATTTCCGAGCCGGAATCGGTAACGGCACGCTTAATTTTATTTTTAATTTCAGAATCGGAATCAGTAAGGAAAATAGTAGCTTTATCGTTTTCGTCAGACTTGGACATTTTCTTGGTTGGCTCCTGCAATGACATAATCCTCGCTCCCACAGGCGGGATGTAAGCATCCGGCACTTTGAATGTATCGGAATATTGGAAATTAAAACGCTCGGCAATATTTCTCGTAAGTTCGAGATGCTGTCTCTGGTCATTCCCCACAGGTACCAAATCTGCCTGGTATAGCAAAACATCCGCCGCCATCAATACAGGATATGTGAATAATCCCGCATTAATATTATCGGGATGGGCAGCAGCTTTTTCCTTGAATTGTGTCATCCTGCCAAGCTCGCCATAAGAAGTAAAGCAATTCAGTACCCAAGCCAACTGGGCATGCTCGATGACATGCGATTGAATAAATAATGTGCTTTTTCCCGTGTCTATTCCGCAGGCAAGAAGCATAGCAGCCATATCGAGAGTGCTTTTCCTCAATTCAGCAGGCACTTGCTTAATTGTAATCGAGTGTAAATCTACAATAGTGAAAAAGCATTGATACTGAACCTGGAGTTCAACCCAATTCTTAATAGCCCCAATTAAATTGCCTATATGTAGTCCGCCAGTAGGTTGAATGCCGCTGAGAATGACGGGTTTTCGTACTTCAGCGGCATTAGTATTTTGTTCTTTCATTTGTTCCTTTTTAATTTTTGATATCAATTCCACCAAAAATAACGAAATAATTTATTTTTAGTGTAGGAACAATTTGCCCTTCGGCAAAATTCTGCACAGTTTTATTTTCAATCCCGCCTAAAATCGGTGTCCCAGAGAGTATTATTCTCCAGTCATAAGGTACTTTTATTTCAATTCCGCCGAAGGCGGCACTAAGGTCAAGACTTGCTCCTTCAGGTGCAAGTTCCGCTCTTCTCAGGTCAAGTTGCGTCCCGCCAAAAAAAGTTGATATCGTACCTCCCTTAAAATTGCATGCCTCAACTTTATGATGAGCTCCACCGAATAATGTGAAATAATTTATATCCTCATCGGTTGTTATTTTCCTGCGTCTTCCGAATTTGTTTTTATTAAATAAAAAACTGACTCCAATATATATCAGGAGTATGGGCCAAAAGGCATGCCAAAAGCCAAAAGGCAGGAAGTTCAGATTATTTGCAATGAGCAAAACTCCGATTATTATAAAAAATATTCCGTTCATTATAGATTTATTCGTTGTTGCTATATGGCTCACACCGAGTATTACAAATACAAGGGGCCACCAGACAGAGATTATCTCCCCAAAATTCCACACAGAAATCTGGTCTAAAAATATCATTATTCCTATCACCACGAGGAATATTCCGAAAATATAGCGTGTTCTCATCTTATCACTTTTTTATTAATTAAACATCAACATAATACTTTATAAACTTTATAGACTTTCTGAACATCTTTCTTTTTCTTACGTAAACAGTATAAAAAAGTTCCATTAAATATTCATTGTCTTAAAAAGTTATCAAATATTATTCCAAAAATTCATTATAACTGCATATAATTATATTAAATGAAAGTATTAGAGATGAAACAGCCGGATACCATAAATGCTGAAATGTATAATTTAACATTTCCATAAACGTTGATATAATATTAGATTGATACGGTTTTTATATAATGATGATTGATTATGGCTTTTGATACAGATTTTATAAACGAAGTTTTTTTGCATGAGCTGATTTCTTCAACAGAAAAAAAATCCCCAAATGAAATTAATGATATTTTAAACAAAGCAATCCAATTAAAAGGTCTTTCCCTCGAAGAAATATCTTCTCTTCTGAATATTACGGATGAAGTTTCCTTGCAGAATTTATATTCCGCCGCACTAAAAATAAAACAGGAAATATACGGTAACAGGCTTGTACTCTTTGCACCGCTGTATATATCCAATTATTGCTCGAATAACTGCCTTTATTGCGGTTTCAGGATGGATAACAAAGAAATGCCCCGACGGATATTAACTATTGATGAAATAAAAGAGGAAACCCTATCCCTACTCGAACAGGGACATAAGAGGGTATTGATGCTGATGGGCGAGCATCATAAAAATTGCACGCTCGATTATTTCCTCGATGCAATTAAAGCGGTTTAT
>JBEKWK010000370.1:0-3930 GCA_049513175.1 FCB group bacterium | reverse complement strand
GTTTTCCAGGTCAGCCATTTCTGTTTTATAATTCAGCATATGGCAAAGTGAAAGTGCATTAAGATAATTTTCGTATGCTTTATTTATATCTTTTTTAAAAAAGAAATAATTACCCATATTAATAAGCGTATTTGCTACTTCAATGGTGTCATAAAGTTTCTGACTGATTTCCAGAGCTTGATTATAATATGCGAAAGCTTTGTCAGATTCGCCAATATCCCTGTTCACATTTCCTAATAAATTTAGTGAAGTTGATATTCCATCCGAATCTTTTAAAGCTGTAAAAAATTCAAGTGCCTTCAGGTGATAATCCAAAGCTTCAGGATACTTACCATAGATTCTCTTTACCTCACCAATATTATTATATGCTTTAGCAATAAAATTTTTATTTTGAATTTTATCACTAAAGGAAAGTGACACTTTATAATAATACATTGCAGAGTCATTTAATCCGAGGTCATGGTAAGCATTTCCAATTATATTATTAGATATGATGGTCTTTTTTAAATCATTCAGCTTTTGAGAAACTGCTAAAAGCTGATTACCATATATTATACATTTTCTTGGATTAGAATATCTATATCGCAAACAAATGAGATTGAGATTGGCTGCTTCCATCTTCCTGGCTTCAGTTAAATTCTGATTTTGAACCTTGTTCTCAGTATTATTTCCTGTGACAATAAAAGTAAAGAATATTATATTAAATAGAACAAGCGATAAAAAAATACAGGATTTTTTCATATTATTTCTTATTATTGTTTATAAGTCATCTAAATATAATGATTAGTAAAGTATTAACAAAATAATATCCTTTGGTATCTTTATATTATATTTCATTTATATCCGTCCAAACGTAATTATTAATAACCATTATAATTATATATGAATTTTTTAAATCCGCTTATACTAATCGGCTTGGTTGCCGCATCTATTCCGCTCATATTACATCTGTTGAATTTAAGGAAATTAAAGACAATAGATTTCTCTACATTGCGATTTCTGAAAGAACTGCAAAAAACCAAAATCAGGAGATTAAAACTAAAACAAATTTTATTACTAATCCTCCGAACGTTAATAATAATTTTTGCAGTATTAGCTTTTTCACGACCATTAATAAAAAGCACTATCCCAGGTTTTGCTAAATATGCCAAATCAAGTACAGTGATATTAATTGATAACTCATTCAGCATGGATTTATCAGATGAATGGGGAAACAGGTTCAACCAGGCGAAGAACGCCGCATTATCAATCATTGACGATTTAAAAGAAGGCGATGAGGTTACAATTATCCCAATGTCCAATTCTGAAAATATAAATAATCTGAGATTCACAAGGAATTTTACATTTCTTAAAGAAGAACTTAAAAATATAAAAATTTCACATTCTTCTGCAAACCTGGAAAAATCATTAAGAATCGCATCTAATCTTATTTATAATTCTAACAACTTGAACAAAGAAGTCTATATTTTGACAGATGCTCAAAGAAATATTTTTGAAAATAATATAAAAGATACTTTGAAATTATTTCCTGAAAATACTCTTTTATATTTTATCCCGATTGGTTATAATTCAAAAGCGGAAATACAGAATTTATCAATTGATTCGATGAATGTACTCACAAGAATTTTTCAGAAAGACCAGTTAGTTGAAGTTGAAGCAAGAATAAAAAATAATTCTAACAAAGAAATTCATGGAGCAGTAATAAGTTTATTTTTTAACAAAGACCGTGTAGCTCAACGGTCTGTAGATATTCAGGGAAATGAAAATAAAACAATATCAATTGCAGCAGCACCCCAGCAATATGGAGTTATCAAGGCTTTTCTCGAGCTTGAGGACGATGCATTGCATTATGACAACAAAAGGTATTTCGGTTTTGAAATAGGACAGAAGCCTTCTGTGGCATTAATCGGCTCATCTGAAAATGTAAACTTTTTAAATCTCGCATTGAATTCAAAATCAGATTCTTATGCTAATGTACAAAAATATTCACCTTCAGAATTTTCAAGTATTGATTTAACTAAATTTGAACTGGTAATAATTGGCGGTGGTCCACTCAAGAAAAATGATTTTACAAGAATTCAGCAATATGTACAAAATGGAGGCTCATGCCTGATTTTCGCCGATGAAGCAACAGATATAAATATTTTCAAAGACGGAATTTCTTTATTAGGATTTGGAGGAATTAAACAATTAACCTATTCACAGAATCAACCGGCGATGTTCACTTCAGTTGATAAAATTCATCCACTTTTTGAGGGAGTCTTCAAAGGAACGACTGACAATAAATCAATAGTCGAATCACCCAAAATTTTTAAAGCTTATTCACCTATTGCAGGACAACCTATAATCGAGTTCCCCGGTGGAGTGTTCCTCAGCGAGAGCCGCATAAACGATGGAAAAATTATTTATTGTGCAGTCCCTCCCACAGGTTCCTGGAGTACGTTCCCTTTCACAGGGCTTTTCCCTGCATTGATTCACAGAAGCACACTTTATCTTTCTTCGCACCAAGGGATAAGTACAAATGTAATTGCCGGTGAGCCGCTCAGATTGTCTTTACCTAAGAAATTTGCGACAGGTAAGAACTTTAAAATAATTGACCCCGAAAATAATGAATATTTTATGCAGGCTGTCTTTTTACCTGAAGGAGCCGTTTTGTCATTCGATAATTTTAAGCAATTCGGAAATTATGTCGCAAGAACAGCCCAGGAAAAAACAGCAGCAATTATTTCTGTTAATCCTCTGCCATCCGAATCCTACATTCAACCTGTGTCAGAAAAGGAAATTCAACAAATATTAGAACAAAGAATAAATCCGAAAGCATTTATTAAAATCATTACCGATTCACAAAAAATCATACAATATATAAACCGCATTAAAACCGGAACAGAACTTTGGCAATTATTTGTTATATTAGCATTGCTTTGCATTATTGCCGAAATGATAGTTGCAAGAACATCCAAAAACGAAATCGTTGATAAATAAAAGGGGAAAATTATGAGTTATTATTTCAACAAAATATTAAATACCGATTTCGATGATGCCATAAATCGAGTGACTGAAGCCTTAACCAAAGAGGGTTTCGGCATATTAACCGAAATTGATGTAAAGGCTACTATGAAAAAGAAACTCGATGTTGATTTCAGAAAATACCGCATTCTCGGTGCATGTAGTCCTACTCATGCCTTTAGAGCATTAACGGCTGAAGATAAAATCGGGACTATGCTCCCTTGCAGTGTAATTGTCCAGGAACTTGGAGAAAATATGGTCGAGGCGGCGGCTATTGACCCGGTAGCTTCAATGAAGGCTGTACAAAATTCAAGTTTGGACCCGATTGCTTTAGAGGTACAATCCAAACTGAAAAGAGCTATCGAAAGCCTGTGATATGTCCGTTAAAACAATTTGTGTTTATTGTGCATCGAGTAGTAATTGCAGTGAAAATTTTCTTGCTGAGGCTGAAAAACTTGGAAGATTTCTAGGGCGACACAATTACGAAATTATATACGGTGGAGGCAAGGTCGGATTGATGGGCAGACTCGCAGATGAGGCTATGGCAGAAGGCGGAAGAGTTATAGGCATTATTCCTGAATTTATGAATGAACTGGATTTAGCTCATAAAAATATTTCCGAAATTCGCATTGTTCCGAACATGCATAAAAGAAAAAAGATGATGCTCGAAGATTCCCAATGTTTAATCGCATTACCCGGAGGATTCGGCACAATCGAAGAATTAGTTGAAGCAATTTCATGGAAAAGTCTCGGATTGATTAATATTCCGATACTAATTGTAAATCAGAATAATTATTATCAGCCTCTACTTGAAATGCTTGAATCGGTACTGAAAGAAAAATTTTATGAAGGAAAAATTAATGAACTTTGGAAAGTATTTAATTCAGTTAATGAGGTAATTCTTCATTTATCATCTGAAAATAT
>JBEKWK010000369.1:0-3932 GCA_049513175.1 FCB group bacterium | reverse complement strand
AATTCTTAATAGGTCGTGGTTATCCAATAATGAAAATTCAAGAATTTCAAGATTTTTATTTAACATTTTTAATCGATTTTAAAGTTGATAATCCTGAAATTATTCCAATTGATAAACCTATTGATATTGAATATAGAAAATCTCTATGTGTTGCTTTAAATAAACTAGATCTTAAGAAATTGAGAAAATTCGAATATAAATCAAAATTGGAATTTATAGATAATTTTTTAAATAATTTAGGAAATGATAAATCACAGTTATGAAATGGACTCCATTATGAAAGAATATATGCTGTTAATCCTCAATAGGATTGACCACCAGAAAGATTGGACTTCGGAACATTACACCGATTTCCTAAAAAAATGCGAATACTATATCGGTGAGCTGAAGAAAGAAGGCAAACTGATTTCAGCACAGCCACTAATCCGGGAAGGCAAAATTATTTCCGGCACTCCCGGTAATTGGAAGGAAGTTCCTTTTAATGAAACACCTGAAGTACAGGTAGGATATTATCACATACTTGCAGATGATATGGACGATGCCATTGCGATAGCAAAACGCAACCCGGAATTTGCATTCAGCACTACTGCAAGAATTGAGGTACGTCCAATCAAAATGAAGGAAGAAACTACGAGTTTTGTTTATCCGAAGAAACCTAATTAATTTTAGATTTTAGAATGACGATTTTAGATTGTAAGGTCATTCTGAGCGCAGCGAAGAATCCAGTACTAATTCTGAGTTCAGTATTCTGGATTCTTCACTCCACTACGTTTCGTTCAGAATGACAATTAACCTGAAGTCAGGAGTTGCTTCCTGACTTCCCAAAAAATGTTCCCAAGCAGGACTTCGGCGAGCTCAGTCGAGTCGAGCTTGGAAACAAGGTTTCTTAAAAGAAATAAAAAAAGTCAGGAGCTGCCTCCTGACTTCCCGGGAGTTTCCCAAGCCTGAAACTTGGGAACCTGAAAATTATACATCCACTACTTAATAATTATGTTTTTTTGTAACTCTTGAAAGATAGCCGAACAAACCAAGACTCCCTGCATTAGGACCGGCTGTGAAATAAAGCCATTGCCTGTTTCCGCTTGAACCTGCAGGTATAAATGCCAATCCCCACAAGCCGTCAATTGATAATGCATGCTCTTTACTATCTTTTAGCTGTTCCCTGAATTCGCCGTGTTTGCTGATGATATTGATTTTACCATCCCCGTTATTTCCAACGAGAATTGCATCGTCATCCTTACAGAAACCATCTGGAGCCTCGACAATTCCCCATGGAGCATTGAGAAGTCCCCTCGAAGCTATACGGTCTATTAAAGTACCATCGGTTTTATAAACAACCACATATCCGTAACCTTGTCCTGCCAAGGCATTCCGGTTATCAGGCGGTTTTAATTTAGCATATGTAACAAATAATTTACCATCAATGTTAGCAATTCCAAAAGGGCTGAAATCAGGCGGTATATGTTTGTCTTTGAAAGTTATAGTGCTACTATAATTAAAATTTTTATCAAAAACATCAATTGTCTGCCCATGAAAATTAGTAGCGTACAAGTAATTATCTTTACCTATTTTACCTATTGCCAATCCTTTATAAACCGCTCCCGAAGCGGTCATATTGGCTACCACTATGGCATTATATCCGCTGCTCCAGGCTGATATTAATCCATCATCCTGTGCAAATATGAATGTACTTTTCTGACCACTTGAAGGAATTACAAAATCCGCAGCAGTCGAATTATATACAACACCGGTCGGAATACCGCCATCAGGAGTCCATACTGTAGGTATTGAGATTGGAGGCAGCTTCTTATTTCCGAGATTATCATAAAAAACACTGGAGCCTGCTGCATTAGACGCCAGGCAAAAGTTTCCCGAAGAAGGCTCAATAGCCATTCCCCAGGCATTATCAAGTAAGGGGTCTATTCTCACAGGATTTAAACTGCTTCTGTCTGCAACAAGATTTACTTGTCCATAAACAAAATCACCTTCGCAAGTAATTTGAGGATTAGATTTTGATTCTGTTCCCGGATTGACAATTTTAGAATTTGTAGGTGTTTCACTACATCCCGTCAGGAACAATAACAACATAGCCGTCAAAAATATTGATGAGGCTATTCGGTTTAAGGTAATGTAATTGGACATCTTACTCCTCCAAATAAGTTAAAAAAAATAAATTGAATTTGAAAAAAAATAGTTCGAAAAATAATTGCCCATGCTTTAACTCCTTAAATTACTTTTACAGTCTATTATTCAAAGTTCAAAATTTCACTTATTTACTGCCGGTAAGGTGTTTCCTTGTGTCAGACAGTACTGGAAATATATCTATTTTTAAAATAACTTATTCAGGAAATTGATGCCTGCTATCCGGAAATCAATATATTTATTTTAAATTTATTATTAAAGAACGATTTTTAATAAGCTAATGAGCTACCTTATATAATATAACACAACAAATCAAAAAGAGTTGCAATATATTAGGTAAAAAGTTAAGAATATTACTTAAGGAATGTTTTTATGTGCTTGGAGAATAAATAATTACAAGTGTAGAAATTGAATAAAATTTTTGAAAATATTTTTAATTCTTGATAAATTTTTATTTAAAATTCTTCACAAGTATTTTATAAGTAAGGATTTAGTTTAAACAAAATTTAATCTGTTAAGGAAACAATATATTGTTCCAGATTGTCAACATAGTTTAACTTCTTTTTTAAGCCTTCTGTGGCTTTCAAATAAACAATAATATCTTTCTTAATTTTGAATTTATATTTTTCCTGTCGGACAATTATTGGAATTGCTAAGGTTTTATGCGGTTCCACACTACAAATTGTATCGCCGTTAATTTCAACAATTTTTACGAAATAGTAATCACATTTTAAGGCAGGTAATTTATCATAATAGGAGGGATTCTCTTTATTTTTTGAATTATCTTCGGTATTAGCACAATCATATCCCATCACATATCTTGTCCCTTCGTCAACTTTTGTATTATAATATCCACGCATACATTCATACAGTTTCTTTGAATCTTCGGGAGGGATTTCCGTCTTAAAAAATATCCCTTTTGTATTGATTACAAAACCTAAATCTTTAAGCTGAGACACAGTTAATTCAAGATATTTACTATTATCGGATTGTGCAAATATATTCATACAGGCTATGAAATAAACTATTAGAATAACTTTAGAAGTTTTCATATTATTATTTTTTATAAAAAAATAAGAATGATAATTATGTGAAAAAGAAAATTATTACAAAAATACCAAAATAATACTTGTTTTTTAATTATAGAATTAATAATTTGCACCATTATGGTTCATTATGATTCATTATTGTGAGGATTAATTATGAAATCTATTACATTACATAACTTAGAAGACGATTTATATCTTAAGATTCTTTCGAGTGCAAAAAAGAATCGAAGAAGTATGAATCAGGAAATAATAGATAAATTAATAAATTTCTTTGTACCTAATTCATCCGAATATAATCTGTCTTTCCGAAAATACAAAGGTATTTGGAATGAAAAAGATTATGAACAATTCAAACATAATACGGAAGATTTCGATAAAATAAATGAGAACGACTGGGCTTAATGAGAATTCTGTTAGATACTAACGCATATTCGGAACTATTAAGAGGTAATGACCTAGTCCTTGAATGGCTTGAAAATTCTGAAATTATAATACTTTCGATTATAGTTATTGCAGAACTATTAACCGGATTTAAAGGTGGTACAAAAGAAAAAAAGAATAATGCAATTCTTCAGGATTTTGCAACTCATCCGAAGGTACAAATTGTTAATGCATCATTAAAAACGGCACAAATATTTTCAGAAATAAAGCACTATTTAAAGTTGAACGGAAAACCAATGCCTATAAATGATATTTGGATAGCTTCGCAATCTATCGAATTCGATGCAAAATTAATTTCGT
>JBEKWK010000368.1:0-3932 GCA_049513175.1 FCB group bacterium | reverse complement strand
AGGCAATTTTTATTTTCTATTTCGCAAGGTAGTATGTTTGATGATTTAAGAAAAATATATAACGAAGAAATTATAAAAATTGGATTTGATGGGTATGCTATCGGAGGACTTTCAGTTGGGGAACCTGTAGAAGATATGTATAGAATCGTAGATTTATCTACAAATAGGTTACCACATAACAAACCGAGATATTTAATGGGGGTCGGCACACCTGAGAATATACTGGAAGCTATAGAATTGGGTATAGATATATTTGATTGTGTACTTCCGACAAGAAATGCTAGAAACGGGCAACTTTTCACAACCAAAGGGAAAATAAATATAAGAAATGCAGAATATAAATTTTGCGAAAAGGCAATAGATGAAAATATAAATTCTTATGCAAGCAGGAATTTTTCTCTTGCTTACATGAGACATCTTTTTATTTCAGGTGAAATCCTTGGTCTTCAGCTTGCAACAATGCATAATTTGGCATTTTATCTCTGGCTTGTTTCCACTGCAAGAGATAAAATACTTAACAGAGAATTCAAAGTATGGAAAAAAGATTTGCTGAATCATTTGAATTCCTATAAATCAAAGTAAATCAAGTAATATAAATTCAGAAATCGGCATTCAAAATTAAGAATTATGGAAAAATTTCCTTATCTTTGTAGTTCTATATAAAACAATAAATTATTATCAATAGTATTAAGGAAATAACATGTTTTCAAATTTCGCTGCAATATTTTTAATGACTCCCGGAGGCGGAGGACAACAGGGTGGTGGTGGTCAGTTATGGGGAACCTTACTCATGTTCGGGGCAGTCATAGTGATTATGTATTTACTAATGATTCGTCCACAACAAAAACGTCAGAAAGAACATCAGAAAATGATGGAAGGAATAAAAAAAGGAGATAAAGTCGTTACTACTTCCGGAATGCATGGAACTGTTACAGATATTGACGGTGGAAGTTTTGTAATTCAGGTTGCAGATAATGTAAAAATTACTTTTGAAAAAACAGCAATTGCAAATAAACTCTAAATTATTTTAGATCTTAGATTTACGATTTTAGATTTATTAAATGTGTTTTTAGTTGTTGGGTGAAAAATTTTAGGAGTTAAAATAAAGAAAAATTGTTCAATACATTTTCTTTGTACCTTTTTTACTTTACGAACTTTACAAACTTTACGAACTTTTTAATATTTAGATAGATGAATACGATTGAAGAAGCTTTAGTAGACCTAAAGTCGGGCAAAATGATAATAGTGATGGATGATGATGACCGCGAGAACGAAGGTGATTTGATTGTCGCTTCAGCATTATGTACACCTGAGTCTATAAATTTTATGACATCCAAAGCAAAAGGTTTGGTATGCGTCGCTATTTCTGAAAGCCGTGCAGAAGAATTAAAATTGGATGTTATGGTAAGAGACAGTTCTGCTCTGCATGGAACTAAATTCACAGTCTCTGTTGATTATATTCATGGAACCAGGACCGGTATATCAGCCCACGACAGGGCGGCAACAGTAAAAGCTTTGACAAATTCAAAGACTAAGCCTGAAGACCTTGCAAGACCCGGTCATGTTTTTCCGCTTATTTCCGTCAAAGAAGGCGTACTGCGAAGGGCAGGTCACACTGAAGCAGCTTTGGATTTAATGAGGATAGCCGGCTTATATCCCTCCGGTGTTCTTTGTGAAATAATAAAAGATGACGGTTCTATGGCAAGAAAACCCGACTTGGAAATTTTTGCCGAAAAATATAATCTTAAAATAATAACCGTCAAAGATTTAATTGCATATCGGCTTCAAACAGATTTTCTTGTTGAATGCGTTGCAACGGCAAAACTGCCTTCAAGCCTGGGGGAATTTGATATAAAAATTTTCCTGAATATTATTGACGGCAAAGAGCATGTTGCATTAGTTAAAGGAACCTGGAATCCTGATGAAGCAGTCCTTGTAAGAGTTCATTCTGAATGTCTCACGGGCGATGTATTTGGTTCTTTGAGGTGTGATTGCGGCTCTCAATTACATTCTGCTTTAAAAATGATAGAAGCGGAAGGCAAAGGAGTTCTGCTTTATATGAGACAGGAGGGCAGAGGTATAGGGTTAGTCAACAAAATAAAATCCTATGCTCTTCAGGAGAAAGGCTTTGATACTGTCGAGGCTAATGAAGAACTCGGCTTTCTTGCCGACCCAAGAGATTATGGTATTGGTGCCCAGATTTTGACGGCTCTTGGAATAAAGAAGATGAGATTAATTACAAACAATCCTAAGAAAAGGGTCGGGCTCGAGAGTTATGGGCTTGAAGTTGTCGAACGGGTTCCTATTGAAGTAGAGCCAAATCCCAACAATGTGAATTATCTCATGACAAAAAAGAATAAAATGGGACATTTATTACATAATTTATAGTAGTAATTCGTCTAAATCTTTAGTTAGCAGTTAGGAGTGAGCAGTTAGCAGTTAGAAGTTATAAGTTTTAAATTTTTAACTGAACACTGATAGCTCCTAACTGCTAACTATTTAAATTGGCTTTATTTTTTATATAAAATTCAACCGGAGAATATTATGTCAGATATTATTTATATGACAAAAGACAGTGTAAGAGAAATTGAAGAACAGGTAAGAGAATTAAAGTTCAAAGGCAGGAAAGAAATTGCCGCTAAGATAGCAGAAGCCCGTTCTCATGGTGATTTATCCGAGAATGCCGAATATGATGCCGCTAAGCATGACCAGGAACTCTTGGAGATTAAAATTCACAGATTGGAATCAACGTTAGCAAAGGTTCAGGTTATTTCTCCGGATGAATTACCGGATGATAAAGTCTATATTCTGACTAAAGTGAAATTGTTGAATAAATCAAACAATGCTTTTTTAGACTATATGCTTGTCAGCCCTGAAGAAGCCGATTTTGAACGCCGTAAAATATCCGTTTCCTCTCCAATAGGGAAAGCATTAATGGGTAAAAAAGTTGGTGAGATTGCGGAAATCAATGTCCCTGCCGGTAAAATTCAGTATGAAGTTATTGAAATATCAAAATAAATTGATTTTAGATTCCAGATTTACGATTTTAGATTTACCAACCCTTCCAATTTAATTTAAGCAATAATATATTGCTATGCCCTAAATGATATAACAAATCTTAATTACCTTTTTTTATAATATTTATTTTTTCCGAAATAATTTCACCAAATGAAAACTTTAAATTTCTTTTTTATTTGCATATTACTTATTAAATTTAGTTTTTTAATAATTTCCAAAAAAAATGAAGAAGATATTAATTATACTTCTTTTTAACTTTTTGCTGATTTATATTTCGGTATCACAAAGCAATAATAGAAAATATGATTTGTGGCGGATTCCAAGCTTCTTTCGCGGTTATAATATTTTGGATTGGAAACCAAAAACACTTAAGGATTTTCTCGATTTAAAAGCAAGTGGAGCCACTCTTGCACAACTCGCCTGCGACGGATTTAATAATGCTTTACCTCCTTATGATACAAATCAAAAATCCATGGCTGAAACTGAAATGATGGTAGAATATTGCAGGCAAGCCGGTTTGTATTACACCATTGCAGTGCGAAAAGGACCAGGCAGGGAAGATGTCTATTATGAAGGTCAGGGAATTGTTCCTAAATCTACTATATGGACAGATAATTATGAACAGGCTCTTTACGGAAAAATGCTTAAGGATATTGTCCATCGTTATAAAGACGATTCACTTTTTGTCGGTCTGGGACTTATTGTCGAACCTAATCCATTGTTTGATTCTGTTTATTTAAATTCTGCAATGCTTAAGCCAATGTTGGCAAATAATAATATAAATATTACTGCCATAATGAAACAATTGATAGATTCAGTACGAACCGAAGACCCTAAAATTCCTGTACTAGTTCAAAATGTAGCATATTCTTGTCCTGAATTTTATGATTTAATGGAAAGACAAACGGATAGTT
>JBEKWK010000367.1:0-3934 GCA_049513175.1 FCB group bacterium | reverse complement strand
CTATTGATAAAGCATCGGTGAAACTAAGATTTCGTATTATGACCGAAGTGAAAGCAGAAGGTAATTTATTAAACTCCAAAAAATATCCTGAAATTAAAGATGATACATTAAACTTTATCATTCCATTTAATAATAAAAAAGAAGAAGATATTATATATGAAAAGTTCAATTTGGTCTTTTCTGATAAAGATATGAAGCACTTTAATATTTTTAAAATTAAACATTATTTTAATGGTTATTTCATTGTTTTTCAAGTACAATTTTGAAGTAGTATTATAAAAATGATAGTAATGAAATTCGGCGGGACATCAGTTAAAAACGCAGAAGCTATGTCCAGTGCAATAGAAATTGTTCGAACAAGGAAAAAATATTCTCCTGTTGTTGTATTGTCTGCCTGTGGAGGTATTACTGACAAATTGCTGGAATTGATTAATAATGCTCCTTTTATTCAATTCGACGAAAGTCTGAAATCAATATCTGAAATTGAAAATTTACATTTAAATATTATAGAAAATTTAATCAAAAATAAAAATTTAAAAGCTGATGCAACAGAAAATATAAAAAATCTTTGCAATGATTTGAAAAATTTGATACAGGGGATTACATTACTTCGTGAATCCACACCGAGAAGAGCTGACTCTGTTCTGGCATTCGGCGAGTTACTATCAACAAGCATTTTTGAAGCTGCATGCAGAGACAATAAAATTGATTCTTTTTTCCTCGATGCCAGAAAAGTAATGAAAACCGATAATAATTTTAATAATGCGAATGTAGATTTTGAGCTAGTCAAAAAATCTGCCGAATGGTTTATTCTTCCCGAACTCACAAAGGGAAAGGTTGTTGTAACCCAGGGTTTCATTGGTTCTGACCTTTCCGATACAACTACAACTCTTGGCAGAGGCGGTTCCGATTATTCTGCTGCAGTTATCGGTTCTGTTCTGAATGTTGATGAAATACAAATCTGGACTGATGTTAGCGGAGTATTGAGTGCCGACCCGAGAATTATTCCCGGAGCTAAGACAATTCCGGAAATGACATTCAACGAGGTTTTGGAATTATCGTATTACGGAGCAAAAGTTTTACATCCGGACACAATTAAACCTGCCATAGAAAATAACATTCCCGTAAAGGTGCTAAATACTTTTCAACCGGAAAATCCCGGAACTCTTATATTGGGAAAATCAGATTCTAATGTGCCTTCATTACATTCTGTCGTTATGAAGGAGAATTGCCTTCTTTGCACAATTGACTATTCAAATAATAATAACTCTTCCGATATTAAGAATAGTATCGTACAAAAATTAGCTGAACAGAATATTATTCCTTTATTTTCATCGGAAATTTCTCATAGGATTTCTATACTCTTAGATGACAATCCGAATGCGAACGAAGAATTCATTAGGAATTTTTTATCAGAATATAAGCAGGTATTGAAGAGACTAACTTTGATTTGTATCTGCGGAAATAATTTAGATAAATATGAAAATGGTGTAAATTCATTCATTGAAAAGATAGTTCGAACTACCACTTCTTATTCTCCTCATGGTATTATTTTTGGCTTAACACCCGCTTCAGTACTTATTCTTGTACCTGTTGAAAAAGGTAAGAGCGTATTGGAAGAATTACATAAATTAATTTAATTCAATATCATTTCTCAAATAGTGAAAGATATAAAGATTCATAATCTTTTGCAATTTTTGACCAGGTGAATTTCTCTTCCCATGCTTTGAAGCCGGCTTCCTTCATCGTTTCTCTTCTGTCGGTATCCTTATATATTTCTTCGAGTATTTTAGCCGATTTTTTGATTTTTGCCCAGCAAAGTCCAAAAAGTTTTCTGGTAGGTAAGATTATTCCTGAATTTGACCAGCTCATAATCTCGATGCTGTTACCAACATCTGTTGCAAGAAAAGGTGTTTTCGATGCCAAACATTCAAAAAGAACCAATGGTGAACATTCAATATTAGATGGGAAAAGAAATATGTCTGCTTCTTTGAATGCGGCTACTGTTTCTTCTCGGCTTGTAGTTAATACCAATATATTTTTATTATTCAGTTTTTGCTTATTGCTCATGTTAAATAAATGAAGCTTTGTTTGAAATATATTAATCAAAGAATGATATAATCCTGATGCTTCGTTACCAATCATCACAAGAGTTGCATTTTTTATATCAGCTCTGCCGAATATATCCAAAGCTTCGGAATGTCCTTTGAAGCCTGTTCTTGAACCTACATGTAAAATGAGAAAATTATCTTCGGGAATATTATAATTTTTTCTGAAATTTATTGTACTTTCTGTAAGAAATTCTCTTTCATCAGCACCATTGGGAATTACTGAAATTTTAGTAACACTGTTCTGACGTGCAAAAATTATATCTTTATAAATATTGGAAAGAAAAATGTTCATATCGCATAAACCCATCCAGTATTTCATTTGCATATAATATTTCCTATATGAAGGGAAGTACAAACTTGAAAATCCAGTCGGAACAAATACTTTTTTTCCTTTAATCCGGTTCAGAATTGGAAAAGCAATATCGGTTGACCAGGTTTGAGCTGCAAAAAAGGTTACTATATCGAATTCTGAATTAACTAAAAAATCCGTGTAGGAATCTATATCCCCCTGCATTCCCCTGACAGCATTCCCATGAATATTGAAATCTACAATAGTAACTCCATTAACAACTTTATCTTTTCGTTCTGGAATATGAGTAGTCGCAATAGTTACATCATGACCAGATTTGACAAGTCTTTCCGAAATTTGACGGGTTACTTCTGCCATGCCGGTTTGCATGGGGAAGTAAGTTTCAACTGTATGTAATATTTTCATAATTAGTTTTTGATAATTTAATTTTAACTTTCCGGGTTAACAGTTCGAAATTGAGAATATTTACCCCTTCTATCCTTTGCTCTTACCTTAAAAACAAATGGCTTGTCAGGATTTTTAGGAATGCACCTGAAAATCTGGACGTGTGTGATTTTATCGGGTGAATCCGGTATTTTGCCTCTTAAATCATAAGCCACAGCATTACCATCAATCTCAAGGTCAGAGAAATTTTCAGTTTTATTAAAGAAACCAAACGATTGCGTTATAATATTGACTTCTTTATTACTTATATTTTGAACATCATAAATTACCGGGTCGCCATAGTTTAGGACTTGAATCTGATGCTTCTGACCATTCAAGACGCCATCTATATAACATTCGAGAGTTAAAGTTTTTCCTATATCGCTTTCTTCAGGTGAAAAGTAAAATTTATCTCCCTGTTCACTTGTATATCTGACAATATTACCATCTTTAATATATGCTTTTGTCTCTTTGCCGTATAGTAAAGGCAGGTTTGGAGAAATTAAATAAGCTTTCTCAGGATACATATATCTTTCATAATCCGGAGGTTTGATTGGTGAGGGTGACACAGTAAAATCAACGGACAGCTCTTTATTATTATTTTTTGTCACAACTGTACAAATAACTTTCATCCTTCCGTGAGAAGGTGTAATACCTGTTACCAGAATCTTGAAAGCGTCTATATTTAAAATGGATGCTGAACCGCCATTATCCTCGGGTTCGAGTATGTACTTTAATTCAGGTTTTTTAGTAATATCCCTGCTGAAATTACCACCATAAATATTTATCTGATTTGTCCATCTTTGGTAGGCAATGGATTTAATTGAGGTCTGTTCCGGCTTTATATCAACATCACCGGTATAGGTAGTCTGGAATATTTTATTTTGGAATCTGTTTCTTCCGCTTGTATCAAAAGGATATAAAGGTAAGAAATCATTTTGTGCGGTTAATGTATTGTTGACATAAATCATATTTAAGCTGAACTGTGTCTTTGCTTCAAGTCTTCTTTTTGAATTATCGGAATTATCTGTTTTAAGATTTCCGGTAGCTAAGACTGTAACAATGTATGTTTTATTAGCTCTTTCATTAA
>JBEKWK010000366.1:0-3937 GCA_049513175.1 FCB group bacterium | reverse complement strand
CCAGTTCTTTAATTATGTTTCAAATTTTAATTATTTTAAGATGTTAATTTTTTGAGTTAAATAAATAAAATTTTTCAAAACAATTGAATTAATATTTTTTAATGACCTAAAATAAAATATAGTAAGCATATTATTGAGTAGTTATAATGATTACAAAAATTTAGTTGTAACTATTATATGATTATGATTTAAAAAACTACAATTTTATAACTATAATATATATAAATTTGGTATGATAATAAAAATAAAATTATTTAGGATGTGCTAAATGAAATCAATTTCGACTTTTTTCAATATCATGTTTATTACATTAATTCTGTTTTTTCAATATGGAAAAGCTATAGATTTAAATAATTCAGGTTCGACTAAATTAAGAGAGCTTGGTATTCTTGCAGATTCCTTACCTTCGGATTTTCCCAAAATAACCATAAATACTTTGGTAAATCCTGCACCGGGTTATATTTTTATGGAAAGCATCGGCAGTGATACAACACATTTTTATCTTATGGTACTCGATAATACAGGTAAACCGTTTTGGTATTCTGAACCTGGGGTAAAGGGAATAGATTTTAAAATACAGCCAAACGGCTTATTCTCTTATTGCAGTCCGATTATAACAGGTGATAACGTACAGGGTAATCTGCTTTTATTACAAAATGTACCTGTCATCGAGAATATATTGGATACATCATTTAAAAAAATTGACAGTGTTCAAATGAAAAACGGCTACCTTGCTGATTTTCATGATTTCATCATTTTACCTAACGGTAATTATCTATTATTGGGAACAGAAAATAACCCGGTTGATATGAGCAATATCATAAAAGACGGTATTCCAAATGCAGATATTATTGGCAATGTTATACAGGAACTTGATGCAAATAAAAATTGTGTTTTCCAATGGAGAAGTCTCGATTATATCCCTATTACAGATACTCATAACAATATGCTTCAGGTTAAAATTGATTATGTCCACACAAGCTCATTCTATCTTGATTATGACGGCAACCTTCTTGTTTCTTTAATTGCCACAGGAGAAATAATTAAAATTGATATGATTACGGGTAAAATTTTATGGCACCTTGGCGGTGATAAAAATCAATTTGATATTAAGGGTGAACATCCTGAAAATAAGCCGTATTATTTTAGCTATCAACATGACATAAAGAGATTGCCTAACGGTCATCTTTTATTTTATGATAATGGAACAACAATAAAAAATCCACCGTATTCCAGGGCGGTTGAATATTCATTGGATGAAAAGAATATGACCGATTCATTAGTATGGGAATACAGACATACTCCCGATGTTTCAGGATTTATAATGGGTTCGGCTCAACGCCTGTCAAATGGTAATACGTTAATTGATTGGGGGTTTATACCGCAGCCGGGATATTACAGAACTATTACAGAAGTTACACCGGATAAAAAAAATACATTTGAATTATCAATGCCTGCAGATGCTTTTAGCTATAGAGCTTTAAAATACGAACTGCCGGCTTGCCTTCCTGTTGATATTGTCACTTTAAACGATTGTTTACAAGGAAATACATATCAATTCAATGATAAAAAAGGTCAAACAGGTGTATGGATTTATTTTAAAATAGTAACTGTTAATTTTTGGCCTTATAATTATATTACCATTAAAAAATATTTATGCCCGCCTCTGAATCCGGTTTTTTCCGGAGAGGCTCCGGTAATTTTACCCTGCAGATTTGTAACAAGCCAGCAATTGGTAACAAGTTTCAGCGGGGAGATAAGGTTCGATGTAGGTACACTACCTCTGATGAACAGCCCTGATAGTATGAAAGTTTTCTTTAGACCTACGGAAGGTTCAGGTACTTTTACCGAATTAACTACTCACTATGATATTAATGAAAATCAAATAATAGCGAATACTTCGGATTGGGGAGAATATGTTATAGGTTATCTCAGAAGTGCGACAGAAATAATGCCGCCTTCGCTTTTGTACCCGTTTGATAAACAAGACTTAATAAATAATAAGCCTGTTACTCTCAATTGGAGCCCGCTCGGCAGGTATGACAGCTTCCGGCTACAGGTATCGGATGATTCACTTTTTACACAAACAATAACAGATTTATCTAATATCAAAACACCTATTATTACCGATTCACTTGCTCAAAACAAAACTTACTACTGGAGAGCAAAAACGTTTTACAGGGACTTGTCCAGTGATTGGTCTAAGGTCAGAATGTTTAAATTTTCCGAGCCTTTTATCACTCTCGATACTCCTAATGGCGGGGAAAAGTGGTTAAGGGATTCTAATTATATAATTCGATGGGAAACAAATTTACCCGATACTTTCAATATAGCTTTGTTTAGGAATGGTGTTCAACAATCTGTAATAAAGAATGATAGGCTTTTTAATTATACAAATGCGTTTGCCTGGAAAGTTCCTAAAAACACTCCTATTGATTCTACCTATACCGTAAAAATCACAAGTATAAATAATATAAACAGTGACGAAAGTGATAAACAATTTACAATAACGGCTCCTGACGGTATAAACAATTTAGATGTTAACAACAGGATTGATATATCGAATTATCCTAATCCTTTCGGCAATAATACTACCTTTGAATTTACTATTGTTGAAGGAGGTAGAACCAGCATAAGTATTTATTCATTGGAAGGGAAACAATTAAAAGTAATATTTGATGAATTTTTAGCACCCGGCATTTACAAATTTAATTGGGAATCCGGTGATATTTTGTCCGGTTTATATTTTTACAAAATTATAAATGGGAGCAAATTTAAAATTGACAAAATGATAATTATAAAATAAAGGTCTTTGTATGAGAAAATTATATTATTTCAAATTTCTGGTTACATTATTTGTATTTTACTTGATTATAAATACAAATTCAAAAGCCTTAGACAGCTTAAAGGCTGGCGGCTCTTCATGGATTGTTACTTCATTAAATAATCCTGCCCCGGGCTATATCAGGCTGGATTGGACAATGCCAAACTATTTCTATTTAATTGATAATTACGGTAAAATGCAATTCGGTGATTCAACCAATAAAAATCGCTCATTTTTATTTAAACCTTTAACTAACGGACAATGGATTAGCTATGTAGGAAATAACTATCTGTTGTATGATGAGAATATGAAACTTGTAGACAGTATCCCTTTCCCAAAATCTTATATAGTAGACCCCCACGAAGTTACTGTCTTATCAAATGGACATTATCTTTTACTGTGCCAGGAAAATGTTTTTGTTGATTTAAGCAAAATTGTTAAAGGCGGGCAGGAAAATGCACAAATAATCAGCAATGTATTAATTGAAACCGATAGAACCGGTACAATATACTGGCTCTGGAAAGCATATGATTACCTTAAAATTACTGATGTAACTCCTGATATAGATTTAACTCAACTGTCTATTGATTATACACATATTAATTCTTTTGAAGATACTCAAGACGGTAATATTTTAATTTCCTTCAGACATCTCGATGAAATAACAAAAATAAACAAGAAAACAGGTCAAATAATATGGCGGCTTGGCGGTTCGATGTGTAAAAACAATCAATTTACTTTTTTAAATGACAGTAATAATGACAATAATGGTTTTGTCGGCTTTTCTCATCAACATTCTGTATCCTTACTTGCGAACGGAGACTTATTAATGCTTGATAACGGCAATTTAAAAAATCCCCCTTATTCCAGGGCTGTTGAATATAAGATTGATGAAACCTTAAAAACTGTTAAGAAAGTATGGGAATATAGAAATTCACCTGATATATACCAATATATAATGGGAAGCGCCTTTAGGTTGTCAAACGGCAATACTCTGATTAATTGGGGCAATTCAAAGATGACGGAAGTAAAACCTGATAATTCTGTAGCTTTTGATTTAAGAATTAATACCGGGCAGGTATCTGCACCTTCAGTATACAGAGCTTATAGGAT
>JBEKWK010000365.1:0-3938 GCA_049513175.1 FCB group bacterium | reverse complement strand
CTATATCAACATTTTCAGAAGTTCCGTCAGCATGATAAAGACGGATATTTCTAGAAGAGTAGGGTAATAGGGAAGACATCCCGCTGTTTGAATAAACTTTTTCAGTTTCGTTTCTTTTTTCCTGATATTTTATAAAAGCATTTCCTTCAGCAGATGAATTATTTGTAGAAGATAAGTGATTTGAGGCTTTAATTGCTGTTGATACTCTATAAGAAGCCGGAAATGTTTTTGTGCCTGGGAAAAGTGTATTACCACTTAATGAAATAATCACAGTTCTGGGCTGATATAATGTTATATAGCTAGTAGCATTAGGATTCCTTTGGTTAATTAAATTAATAATTGTATCACGAACCTGGGATAATGTTTTATTGTTTATATCAACAACACCAATTCTAGGTACTATAACGGTGTTCTCTGGGGTGATGGTCAGAAATTGTTGATAACCGTTAACAGTTAAATTTAAGTATGAAAGTATATCACCGGGACCTACCTTATAATATTCAGATATAATTACATTTCCTATAGGCATCATATCAGTCTTTTGCAATTTTTCTAAATCGGCTTTGTCTAAGATATCATCTTTTAGGATGCCTTGAGATTCAAATGGAGAAATGCCTTTTTGAGCATACCCAAAATCAATTAAAACGAAAAAGAACAATACAATTTGCCAAAGGAGAGCTTTTTTCATAAATCTAAGCATATTATATAATTTATTATTTGAAAAAAATATTTTCAAAATTACAAACATAAATGGAATTTTCATTATTATATTGACGTGGAGATTGTATAAATGATTTTGATTAAGAATAATTAGACTTTATATGCTTTTCAAAAAGAGAATAAATAATATCTGCAATTCTTTCTCCTGTGTGACCATCCCATAGTTTGGGACAGACACCTGATTTTCTTGGTTTATTAAGCATATTATAAATTTCTTTCTGAATATTTTTCTTATCAGGATGAACTAAAATATTGGAACCTAGCTCGACTGTAACAGGTCTTTCAGTTGTTGTTCTGATAGTGAGGCAAGGTATATTAAGGGCTGTAGTTTCTTCCTGTATGCCACCAGAATCTGTTATCACGAAATCAGAATTTATCATTAAAGCAAGAAAATCAATATATCCAAGGGGTTCAATCAGATGAAGACCTTTAATTGACTCAGTTAATTCTTTAAATCCGAAGTTTTGAATATTTTTTCTTGTTCTTGGATGCACTGGAAATACTATTTTTCTATCTTTTGATAGTTCAGAGAATATATCAATAAATTCTCTTAAATTTTCTTTTTCATCAACATTAGTAGGTCTATGCAAAGTTACTAGTACATATTCTTCATTTATCAAACGGAGCTTTTCAAGAATATTGGATTTTTTTGCTTTGTCAAGTGCATAAAACAGAGAATCAATCATCGTGTTACCAACATGAAAAATATTTTCAGGATTGAAACCTTCATTCTTAAGATTTCTAATTGCACTTTCCTCGGTAACAAAGCAGTAATCGCAGATAGCATCTGTTGCTTTCCTATTTATTTCTTCAGGCATAGAATTATCAAAGCTCCTCAATCCACCTTCTATGTGAGCTACTTTAATACCCATTTTTATTGCAGTCAGGGATGCTGCAATCGTAGAATTAACATCACCTACCACTATTACTAAATCAGGTTTAATATCAAGACATACTTTTTCAAATTCGAGCATTACCTTTGCTGTCTGCTCTGCATGCGAACCCGAACCTACACCAAGGAAAAATGCCGGCTGGGGCATTTCCAAATCTTTGAAGAAAGCATCTGACATGTTCACATCGTAATGTTGTCCTGTATGAACTATAAAATGTTCAATATCATTTTTGTATTTAAGAAAGGCTCTGTGAATGGGAGCAACTTTCATAAAATTTGGCCTGGCACCGACTACTGATATTATTTTGAACATATTTATATTTTAATTATTATAATTGATTACCTTCACCAAGCAAAATAATATTTTCTCTATTTTTTATTTTTTTGCAGGCGTTTCTTGTGTCTATAACGACTTTACTGTTTTTTGCAATGGATTCAAAATCAAATACGGAGTGGTCAGTTGTTATTACGACAACATCAAATATTTGCAAAACTAATGGAGATATGGATTTTTGTGTTTTTATTGTTTTTGAATCAATTTTAATTTCCGGAATATAAGGGTCATAATAAGCAATATTATTTATACCCTCTTTTATTAATAGCTCTGCAACTTTGAGAGCAGGAGAATGTCTCAGGTCGTCCACATCTTTTTTAAATGCAACTCCCAGAATAAGAACTTTTGCATTTTCCAATGTCAATGGCTGTTTCGCAATTTCGCGTATTACCATTGAGCGGACATAGAAAGGCATTTGTTCATTGATTTCTGCGGCAAGGGTAATAAAGTTTGTTACGAAATCATATTCGCGCGCCATCCATGCCAAATAATACGGGTCAATCAATATACAATGTCCACCGATACCGGGACCGGGATAGAAAGGCATGAATCCGAAAGGCTTTGTGGATGCCGCTTCTACTACTTCCCATATATTAACGTTCATTCTATCGCACAATTGTGCTATTTCATTTACCAAAGCAATATTAACGCTTCTGAAAATATTTTCAAGCAACTTTTCCATCTCGGCGATTTCCGGTGTACTAACAGGAAATACAATATCAATAGCCAATTTTGTAACTTCACAGGCAATTTGGGTGCAAATCGGTGTTACGCCGCCAACAACAATCGGTGTGTTTTTAGTATTCCAATTTTTATTCCCTGGGTCTATTCTTTCCGGTGAAAAAGCAAGGAAGAAATCAATCCCTGCTTTTAATCCGGTTTTTTCCAGAATAGGTTGAACGTATTTAGTCGTTGTCCCCGGGAAAGTTGTACTTTTTAATATTATAACCTGATTTTTTTTGATATATTTTGCAATATCCTCAGTTGCTTTAATTATGAAGGATATATCAGGCTCTTTGTTCTCTGTAAATGGAGTTGGTACACAAATAAAAACAGCATCGCAGAGTTTTATTTTCGAAAAGTCAGTTGTGGCAATAAGATTTTTATCTTTCACACATTTGCGAACAAGCACTGAATCTAAGTCCTGATTGTAGTTTCTGCCTTTATTTAAATGTTCAATTTTAGTTTTATCAACATCGAAGCCGATTGTTTTAATTCCTTTCGAAGCGTATTCGATTGCTAATGGCAAACCTACATAACCCATCCCGACAACACCGACAGTTATTTTTTTCCTTTTTATTTTTGCAATTATTTCTTTTGATGTATCCATAATTTTACTTTTTTATTTTTGAAAATTAACTTTCTTCATATTGTTTTTTATAATAATCTAGATATTTACCCGACCTGACATTACCACACCACTGCGGATTTTCGATATACCATTTTACAGTATTTTCCAGTCCTTTTTCAAAATTGATTTCATGGCTCCAACCAAGCTGCGTTTCAATTTTTGTACTGTCAATTGCATAGCGTCGGTCATGTCCGGGTCTGTCTTTTACATATTGAATTAATGATTCAGATTTTCCAAGAATAGACAAAATAGATTTAACAATTTCAATATTTGATTTTTCACAATTTCCTCCGACATTATAAACTTCACCAATTTTTCCTTTATTATAAACTGCCCAAATAGCAGAGCAGTGGTCCGATACATGAATCCAATCCCTGACATTCAATCCATCGCCATAAACAGGTAGTTTTTTATTTTCGATGGCATTCAAAATCATTAGAGGTATTAATTTTTCGGGAAATTGATATTGACCATAATTATTTGAGCATCTAGTTATCATAGCCGGCAAATTATACGTATTTACAAATGCCATAATAAGGTGGTCGGCGGATGCTTTGGAAGCCGAATATGGAGAATTGGGAGATATGGGTGTCTGTTCTGTAAATTTTCCCGTTTGACCCAGAGAACCATAAACCTCATCT
>JBEKWK010000364.1:0-4576 GCA_049513175.1 FCB group bacterium | reverse complement strand
TATGATTTCAACGACTTCCTTTTCATTTTCACCCGGTTTTTTTAGGGTTCTGCTCGATAGAATGACTGCATCTTCTCCCAATTCTTTCAGAATTTGAATCTTACCTTCTTGTAACGTAGATGCAATAAATTTTTTAATCTTCATACGATTCTTTTAGCTTTTATTAAATTTTTCTAATTCAAATCATAGGTTGTTTTTGTAATTATACAAATATATAAATAATTGCATGATAATCATTTGCAGAAAAATGTAAAAAACAATATTATTTATGTTTCAATTACTTAGGATATCAAATTAAATACAATCAACATTAATATAATTAGAAAAAATTATGCCAACAATTATCCTAATCTCAATTTACAAAAGTAGCAGCAACACTTGGGATATTGTTCAGAAAATGTTAACAATTCATTAAGGGCATATTAAGGGTGTATGAAATAATTTTTGTAGTTTTGGAACAATTTATTTTTCAAAATTGCAAATCAAATATTAAGATTTATGGGTATTGAGAAGACGCTTCCGGAAAAGATTTTTGATAATAAAAAACGTAAACCTGATGAATTTGCTGAAATTGCATTGAGAATTAGACGTGATATAATTAAAAGCCTTTATTTTGCCGGTTCAGGACATAGCGGTGGGTCATTAGGAACGACCGATATTTTATCGGTTTTATTTTTCGGTGGTTATATGAAATATAATCCTACTCAACCGGACTGGAAAGACAGAGACAGGTTTGTTTTGAGTGCAGGGCATATTTGTCCTGTATTATATTCGGTTTTAGCTCGTGCCGGTTATTTTCCGGCAAATGAGCTTTTGTCTTTACGAAAGTATGGAAGCCGCCTTCAGGGGCATCCCGGACTTGACATGCAATTACCCGGTCTGGAAGCTTCGACAGGTTCTCTCGGTCAGGGTATTTCGATTGCAGTTGGTATGGCAATGAGCGATAAATTAGTTGATAAAAATACAAGAAAGTTATTTGCTTTAACAGGAGACGGTGAACTCGAGGAGGGAGCCGTTTGGGAAGCGGCAATGGCTGCAGCGAATTTTAAGCTTGATAATTTATGCTGGATTGTTGACAATAACGATTGCCAGATTGACGGCAGGGTAAAGGATGTTATGTCAATTTATCCCGTTGATAAAAAGTTCGAGTCATTCGGATTTCATGTGATTAATTGCGATGGTCATAATTACAGTGAGATAATGAAAGCATTTGATAAATTTGTGGAAAATCATAAAAATAAAATTGGGAAACCTACTGTTATAGTTGCTAAAACATTAATGGGAAAAGGTGTATCTTTCATGGAGGATAATTACAAATGGCACGGGAATCCTCCTAATGAAGCTGAAGCTATAAAGGCTCTGGAAGAGCTTGTTTAGTATTTTTTAAAGAAAATAATTTGACAAGATATAATATTTGTAATGGTAAAAATTAAATTATTAGGGAAAAAACCTACGAGACACGGCTTCGGTGAAGGGCTGGTTGTATTAGGTGAAAAATATGATAATGTTGTGGTTTTGGGCGGGGATATTACCGGTTCGGTAATGACTTCTTATTTTAAGGAGAGATTCCCAGATAGATTTTTTTCTATTGGCGTTGCCGAGGCTAATGCTACAACAATTGCCGTAGGATTTGCTTTGTCGGGAAAAATCCCTTTTTTCTCAAGCTACAGTGCATTTGCCGCTTTCAGAAATGCAGACCAGTTGCGTGTTTCAGTCTGCTATACCAATGCTAACGTAAAAATCGGAGGTGGTCATTCGGGTATTACCGTTGGTCCTGACGGGGCAACACATCAATCATTAGAGGAAATTGCATTTCTCAGAACACTTCCGAATATGACTTTAATTGTTCCTTGTGATTTTACGGAAGCTAAGAAAGCTACCATTGCAATCGGAGAAATGTATGGTCCCGCATATTTACGTTTCGGGCGTTCCGCAGTACCTATGTTTACCACAGATGATACTCCATTTGAAATTGGCAAGGCACAGATATTAAGAGAAGGTAAGGATGTTGCAATAATCGCCTGCGGACTAATGGTATGGGAAGCCTTACTCGCAGCAGAGGAATTACAAAATAAGCATGGAATTTCAGCGAGAGTAATTAATAATCCGTCTATTAAGCCTATTGATATAAAAACTATTACAAATTCCGCAACAGATTGCGGCTGCATTGTTACGGCAGAAGAGCATCAGGTGCATGCAGGATTAGGAGGAGCGGTTGCCGAAGTTACGGCAAAGAATTATCCGGTACCAATAGAAATTGTGGGGGTGAAAGATTCCTTTGGTACAAGCGGAGAACCGGAAGAGTTGATGGTTAAATTTGGAATCACCTGGCGTGAAATTTATGCATCAGCTTTGATAGCTATCCAAAGAAGAGACAAAGGTTCGACAGGGTACCGAAAGATTAAGGATGTTCCTGAATATAGAGAAGGATTATAAATAAATTTTTTATCCCTTTTTGTGAATGTAAATAATTAATGAACAGACGAGGGCGTCTGTTCTACCAAAAAAAGTAGCTCAGACGCCCTCGTCTGAGCCGGTTATATTAATCAAATTTTATTATTCTATTTCCGAAAGTGGACAGGTATAAGCAAATACGCGATTTGGTTGAGAGCTTCGAAAAGGATTTTGCAAAATTCTATAAGAAAGGCTCAAAAGCCGCAGGTATCAGGCTAAGAAAGGATATGCAGATTTTAAGGACATTCGCTAAAGAAATCCGAAATGAAGTTCAGCAAATCAATACTGAAAAAGAAAACCCACCCGAACAATAATTACATCCCGTGAAGTAGTTTTATAATTATTATAATTAAAATAGTCAGGCAGGCAAGCAAAATTGCGAACTTCAGGAATTTTTTAATTAATGCAAAAATTATCCCTATAACAAAAATTGCTATAATCACAATTACAAACGGTGGTAAACCTGCCATGAAAGCCATAATGTCTTCTAAAATATATGTTAATAAAAATTGAATTTACTGATAAACTCTAATGTCACCAATCCATTGATTTATTAATATCAAATTTATATTGATTTAATTTACTATCTATAAATGCTCTATTATTTTCGTCGAGAGGGTCAAGTAGAATACCATTATTAATAAATATTCCTTTTGCATTTATTGTAAAAAATCCATAATAATGTTCATATGGTTCTAAATTTATGCGGTCTGAAATTGGATAATCAGTTTGTATATTAATTTTAATATTTGCATTTGCAGTACTACGATAAATAAAGTGAGTTGTATCATTTCCTTTAAATATAGTACCTTCAATAATTGTAGTATATCTATCAAGGGTTGTAAAATCGGATAATTTTGTATCATTCTTATATAAATTTATTTCATCTGTTGAAATCCTATAATGTTCGAAATAAACATTATCCAATATACCTATTAACAATAATCCACCTATGTTATTAGGATCGTCAAAAAGATTTGTAAAATTATTAAAATTTATAATAAAAGGTGATGAATATCCAAATTTAAAAATAAAGGTATCTAAAGTATAAAGTTCATCATATTTATTATCAATATGAAATTGTAGATGATTTGCAAGTATTTTTATTGAATCAACATGAAGCGAATCATAGGGTGCAGTTAATGTATGATTTGAATTTGATTTTAAATTTGCTGAAGAAACTGTACTATTTTCAATTCTTGCGTACAAACCAACAAATACAAAAGGAGCACGAGCTGATTCTTCTTCGCAAGATGAAGATAATATTAGTAAAAGAATAATGCCGGTTATAATAAATATTGTTTTCACTTTGTGCTTAAATTAATATACTAAACCCTTTTTTAATTTAATAAAAAGAAACAAAGAAAAAAAATTGGATATCTAATAATTACTAAATGGGTATAACTTTAATTTTAGATTATTCTAAAGATGGAATTTAACTGACTTTGAAAGTAAAAGTAATAATTCCACTCATATCCTGCTTAAAGGATTAAAACGCCATTGCCTGAGGGCATCCATAGCGGCTTTTTCGAGAACCGGGTCTCCCTTTTGCAACGGGAACATGCTCGTTACAGTTCCGTCTGGACCAACTATAAATTTAATTTTGATTCTTGCATTAGTATTTACTCCTGAAGGGTATTTCGGTAATTTTTTATACAGTACTGTCCTGTTACCTCCGCCGCCCCATTCAATATCGCCAAGACCTGAACCTGCCCCGGGACCAATACCTTTATTTCCGATTCCTGTTCCTTGTTCTGTGCCGTTTGGATTGCCTATATTCTTTGCTGCATCTCCCTGTGCATTGTTATCATTTTTCTGGTTGGAAGCCAATTCTTTTTTGGGGATAAAATTACTTGCATTATCTATATCATTTGATGTTGCATTAGTAACAATCCTGGTTTTGGTTGCAATACTCGCATCCTGAAGCTCCGAAGCAGGTTTTTCGCCTTTGTGTGCTTCACCTTCTTTTGAAAGATTCCCTTTGCTAATACCGGTACCGTCTCCTTCACCGAAGTTCAAAACATCCATAGGAACGGTAGTAATATTGAAATCCGGAATTGTATTGATATGCAGGTCAACAACAGGAGCTAATAGTAAAAAAATTGCAAGTATCGCTAAAGCA
>JBEKWK010000363.1:0-3962 GCA_049513175.1 FCB group bacterium | reverse complement strand
TTTTTCGTAATAAACTTATTATCTTCCTGAAGCAATCCATTAAATTTTTCTTCCAAAGCAAGCTGAATCTCTTTGAATTTATGCCAATCCATGGTTGTCTGTGAAAAAAACATAGATTTTTTTGTGAAGTCAACTAATTCCAAAGCATCATCTAAACCTGAAATGACAATACATTCATCATTGCAAACACCGCGAATACCGATAATCTCCGCATGATTCTTTTTCCCAAAAATTATTACCTGGTATCCGTCGAGAAATGCTTTGCGGATTCTGTTCTGCAAAGTTTTCACGAGCGGGCAGGTTGCATCAATAACTTCCAATCCAAGCTCCTCTGCGGTTTTGTACGTTTGTGGCGGTTCACCGTGTGCCCTGATTATTACTTTACCTGACTTACCCACTAAATCCGGCATATCTTTATGTGTGATTGTCCGTAATCCTTTTTTCTCGAGCCGCTCTATTTCACGTGGATTATGAATTATTTCGCCGAGAACGCTTATTTCTTCATTATTGCTTTCTTTCAGGACTTCCTCGATTTTGTCTATAGTTTTTACTACACCCCAGCAAAATCCTGAAGATTCATCTATTGATATATTCATATTTTAGTTCGCATTAAATTTCAAATAAAAGTTTTGACGGTAAATGAATTATAAAATTGTCTGAAGCTAATCAGTTGTTAGTTGCCGGTTGTTAGTTGTTAGCAAAAAAAGTCATACTGAAAGTAGTGAAGAATCCAGATTAATTTACGATTTTAGATTTGCTTTCTACATTTTAAACTTTAAAAACTTTCAACTCTTGCCCCGCCAAATCCAACTTGCACGGTTGGTTTGCAATTATTTTATTTCAAAGAACTTATCATGTGCTCGCCTCCAAATCCTCCAAAAAACCGGATTTTTTAATATTCCTGAAATGTAAGTAGTTCAAATAATTATTAATTAAGAATTTAAAATTAAGAATTAGTTCGGTGGAATTCTAATCAATTAATAATTTTAGATTTACTTTATGAACTTTATAAACTTTAAGAACTTTACGAACTTTCCCCCATTTCAAAGAACATTCACCACAAATATAAAACCTAAATTTTAAACAGTTTATTCAACCGTTTTTTAATTATTTTTTCAATAGTTTTTTCAATGCTTTTTTCAATAGTTTTTTCAACCGTTGAAAAAAGTATTTAAAATCTTGTTGTAATTATATATTATCCATTACCTTATAAATATCACGTAGTGATTATATAATAGTAGCTGGAACAGGGAATGGGGATAAGGGAACGGGGAAAAATTGTAACACGAAATTTATTTCGTTGTCTGGTTATATATCCTTATAATCATTGCCGTTTGATTTATCTGACGGACTGTTTTTAAAAAACTCCTAATTCCTAACTCCAAACTCCTAACTATTTTACAAACACCTTCGTCAATTCACCGATCCTTACAAAATAAACTCCCGTTTGCAATGATTCAATATTAATTCGTGTTTCCGCACCTGCGGCTGTGACCGACAATAATTTATGTCCCAGCATATCATAAATCATTATATATTTTCCAATAATATTTTCAGAATTAATATTTAGAAAATCATTTGCAGGATTAGGATAAATGAAATTTTCCGATATTTGTTTTTTATCTTTAACGTCAGTTATCTCACTTAGCTTGGCTTTGAATACCCCTCCTTGAGAAGTAGCCGCATATATATAATCATCTTTTATTATTAGCTTGTTAATGTATTTATTGTTTAATCCGGAACTCACATCTATCCAAAGTTCTCCGTTATTAGTGGATAAAAATACACCTCCTTCATAAGTACCTGCAAATATATTTGTTCCATCTATTGCAAGACTCATGATTTTAGTATCAGTCAAACCTATAATAATATTTGACCAGCTAAAACCATTATCTTTTGACAAATACACACCGCTACCATAAGTACCGGCAAAAATATTACCATTATTAAATTTTAAACAGGTAATTATTGAATCTTTTAGAGTTGTATCTATCACTGCCCAACTATTGCCGTTATCGGTAGATAACAGAACACCCTTGCTAGTCCCTGAATAGATATTATTTCCACTTATACCAAAACAAATAATACGGGTCTTTCTTAAGTTTGTATCAATTTCATTCCATTTCGATTCACTAGAATTAAATTGAAAAATCCCGCCACCTGTACCTGCTAAAACGTTACTGCCGCATATTACTATGTCATCTACCCATTTATTCGTTAATCCCGAGTCTGCAATGTTCCAGCTATTTCCATAATCGGTTGATAGAAACACACCGCCGTTCATATACATGCCTGCATAAATATTATTCCCGTTTATTGCAAGTTTGGTAACATTTTTATTCGTTAAGCCTGAATTCTGGGCAGTCCAGCTATCTCCGTTATCGGTTGTGCGAAATATTCCATTACTATATGTTGCTGCAAATATATCATTCCCGTTTTGGACAATATCAAATACAAAGGTACATGCTAAACCCAAACTTTGAGCAGACCAACTAATTCCATTGTTATTTGATACAAATACTCCATTATCCGTTCCTGCAAAAACATTATTTCCTTTGACTTTTAAACAATTAATATGAAAATTAGTCAATCCGGAATCCACGGCATTCCAATTATTACCACCATCAATAGATAAAAATATTCCGCTTCCGGTACCTGCGAAAACATTATTGCCACTAACAGCAAGACATTTAATATAAGAATCTGTTAAGCCGTTACTTGCTAAAGTCCAACTCTCCCCGTCATTTGTTGATTGATACACTCCTCCTTCAGTTCCCGCATATAAATAATTGTTTTCTCCGATTGCAAGACTGCGAACTGACCTGTTAGTCAAACCGGAGTCTACTACTTTCCAATCCTTACCATAATTAGTAGTCAGCATTACACCTGCTCCATTATAATGACCATCCGGAGCCGGAGAATCAATTTGTCCGGCAAAAATATAATTACCTCTATTTACTAAGCTTGAAACCCATCCTGGTTTGTAACCAGAGCTTTGCCTGCTAATCGTGTCCCAGGTTGTACCGTTATTGATAGATAAATATGCCCCGTCTCCTGTTGCTGCGATAATATTACTATCATTAATGATGATTTGACTTATAAATAAATTTGATAAGCCATTATTAACCTGTTGCCAGGAATTTCCATCATTTGTTGATAAATATATACCATTGCCAAAGGTACCTGCAAATACATTATTTCCATAAACTGCCAAACATTCAATATAAGAATAAACCGGATTTGTACTTTTCCAGGATTGACCATTATTTGTAGATAAAAATAATCCGTAAGAGCCTGCAAAAATACTGTCGCCTTTTAAAGCAAAGCACTGAATAGTTCCACCATTTGGACCGTTTGTCTGCTGCCAGTGAGCTTCGAGAGTTGTAATACTTAAAATAACAAGTAGAACAAGTAAAAATAGCTTCTTCATTTTATTTCCTATCTCCAATAAAATTCTTAATTCATAATTTTTAATTCTTAATTTTTTCCAAGAATTGCTCACTCTTTAACGAATATCTTCGTTTGTTCTCCGATTCTTACAAAATAAACTCCCGTTTGCAAAGATTCAATATTAATACGTGTTTCGGCACCTGCGGCTGTGGTTGACATTAATTTATTCCCCAACATATCATAAATTAAAATATCTTTTCCAATAATATTTACAGAATTAATATTTAGGAAATTGGAAGCAGGATTGGGATATATTAAGTTTTTTGCTGATTTGTCCTTTTCCATAACATCCGTAATATCACTAAATTTTGCTCTGAATAATCCACAGCCATTTTTAAAGTCAGCATTAGTCCCAGCAAAAATATAATCACCTTGTCTCAAAAAAGTAGGGACATAAGTATATTTTAATCCATTATTTTTTTGAGCCCAATTTATACCATTATCTGTTGATAAATATATACCACTCCAGGTACCAACGAATATATAATTATCTGTTAAAAATATTGATTTAA
>JBEKWK010000362.1:0-3963 GCA_049513175.1 FCB group bacterium | reverse complement strand
ACAACAAGTATAGAGCCGAATAAAAATCCCCCGATATGGTTTCTGAGTATATATCTGCTTAATATCCACATTTTCTTAGTTAGGAATTTGGAGTTAGGAATTAGGAGTTAATATAATTCCTTATTCTTTACTCATATTGTAAATATGTCCTATTTACTTAAAAGATGACACATAAATTACCATAGACTTACAAAATTAGAGAATTATTTTGGAAATGGATTCTTTTTATGGTAATTTTATATCAGATAAAATTGTCCGAATTAAAAAGGTTTATAATGAAACGTGAAATAGTTAGTATAGATTTAGAAAAATGCGACGGTTGTGGATTGTGTATTCCTGAATGCAAAGAAGGTGCCTTACAAATAATAGAAGGGAAAGCAAGATTAGTAAGTGATTTATTCTGTGATGGTCTCGGAGCATGTTTAGGCTATTGTCCACAAGATGCAATTACAATCGAAAAAAGAGAATCCGAACCTTATGACGAAATCAAAGTTATGGGAACTATTGCTAATGGTTCTCATGCAATCCTGACGGCACACCTTGAGCATTTGCTCGAGCATAATGAAACTGAGTATCTAAACGAAGCGTTAGAATATTTGAAGAGGAATAATATTACAAATCCATTAGAAAAAAATAACGGCTCTCATGCAACACAATCTCAATGCGGTTGTCCCGGCTCGAGAATTATTGACATGACTAAAGAAAAGCCAAAATCAAATGAGAATATTTCTTCTACGCCTTTGCAATCGGAACTTAGACAGTGGCCCATTCAACTTCATCTAATAAATCCCGAAGCACCTTACTTCAAAAATGCAGAATTAGTTATTATGTCCACTTGCGGACCTCTTGCCTCTGCAGAAGTACATCCGAAATATCTTCGCGGCAGAGCATTAGTAGTCGCCTGCCCAAAACTTGATAACTCTGAACCATACATTGAAAAGCTTTCTTCAATTTTTCAGATAGGAAATACACCAAAAGCTATCGTCGTAATAATGGAAGTACCCTGCTGTAAAGGACTCTCAAACATGGCTGTGGAAGCGGCAATCCAATCCGGCGCCGAAAAAATAATAATTGAAGAGCATATACTATGCCTGGATGGAACGCTAAAAAGAAAGAGTATTATTTATGGCGGAGTGATGGAATATCAGAATTAAATATATTTTTTCATCTGGTTACTAAGCTCGACTCGACTGAGCTCGCCGAAGACCTGCTTAGTAACCCTAACGTTCCAAATGGGGAGCTGGAAAATAGAATTAAAACTATTTTATCACAATAAATTTCTTCGTTTCTGCTTTTTTGCCCGATACAAACCTGCAAAAGTAAGTGCCGGAGGGCATTTCCCCTGTATTTATGTTTATCGAACCACTTGATACATCATTATAAACATTTGAATAAACCTCCACACCCAGCGAATTGAAAATGCTGATTGTTATAGGTTCTGTATATATTTCATTAAATTGTACTTTAAGTGAATTAGATGCGGGATTGGGGTATATAGAAATATTCTGATTATTATTCTGTATTTTATTATCCTCAATACCTAATATTTTTTGCAGATTCCAGATAATACACAAACCATCTCCACCACCACTTGCAAGGTAATTACCATCAGGACTAAAAGCAAGTGAATTAATATAAAAAGTATGTCCTATTAAAGTTTTAATTATTTTTCCACTGAAAGCATCTATTAAAAATATATTATGATAATAAACATAATTATATTTAATACTGTCTTTAATTGATACAGAAACTGCTATTATTTTACCGTTCGGATGCCATGCTATGGCATTAGGTCCTATGCTATTTAGAGGGATGGTTTTTAAATTATATCCATTTGAAGCATCCCAAAATTTAATTGAACCGGATTCAGTCTGAATATAAAAATCACAACTTGCAAGAACACTTCCATCAGGATTATAAGCAATATTCTCAATTTCTGCAAAATTATAACCGTCAGCAATGGATATTAATTTATCACCATTAATATTCCTTACCATTATTGTATCATCACCGCAAGTATTTGCAATAGTTTCATCTTTAGGGTTAAATACTACAGAATAAATAGTATTTATAAAGTCCTCTTTCAATGTTCTTAATAAAGAAAAAGAATTGACATCCCAAAGTTTAATTGTTCCATCCCAATTTCCACATCCACTTGCCAGCATAGAACCATCCGGACTAAAGGTAACTGTACCTGTATGACTTGATATTGTATTTTTAATCTTCTTTAAGTTCATATCCCATATTTTAATCGTACTATCTGTACTACTGCTTGCAAGTATAGTACCTATTGGGTTAAATGCAATTGAATTGATTTGATTGGAATGACCTATTAATGTATCAATAACATTACCGGTATTTATATCCCAGAGTCTGATTACTGAATCGCGATTTCCAATTGCAAAATTTATATTATCATAATTTAAAGGATTATTAGGATTTTTATCAGCTATCATTCCACCATGGGTTCTGAATGCTAAAGAATTGACTGCAAAAGAATGTCCTGTCATTGTATTTATAACATTACCACTTTTTGTATCCCAAAACTTGATTATATTATCCCCGCCTCCACTTATTAATGTATCTCCGGTTGGACTGAATAAGACCATATTGTTCCCTCCGGGATACCCTTTTAAAATCTTTAAGTTTTCTCCTTTGTTTACATTCCAAAAATTTATGGAATCGCAACCAAATGCAAGGATTTTTCCGTCAGGGCTAAAGGCACATGACGAAACAGCAAAATAATTTGTTCTTATAGTTGAAATAATATTACCACTATTAACATCCCATAGTATGATTGTTTCATAGGTGCTTGAACTTGCAAGTTTAGTACCATCCGGATTAAAAGCTAATGAAAAGATGGGATAATTATGTCCAATAAAAGTTTTGATATTTTTTCCATTATTAATATCCCAAAGTTTTATAGTACAATCATAACTTCCACTTGCAATCTTATCACCTTGTGGATTAAAACTTAAACAAGAAACACCATCTTTATGACCTTGAAAGGTGTTAAGTATATTACCACTTTGTACATCCCATAATTTTATAGTTTCATCATTACTTCCACTTGCAATTTTATCACCCGTAGGATTGAAGCATACAGATTGAACTTCATCGGTATGTCCGTATAAAGTTTTAAGTAAAGTTTCGTTTTGCACATCCCAAATTTTTATAGTTTTATCATTACTGCCACTTCCAAGAGTTTTATTGTCGGGATTGAAAGCAAGTGAATTAATATAACCGGTATGTCCTATTAATGCAGTTATTAATTTGCATGTTTTTATATCCCAAATATAAATTCTGCCGCTACCTCCTCCAGTTGCTAAATATTTGCCATCTGGGCTCATAGCCATGCAACCAAGCTCTCCCATGCCAAGAAGCATAGTATCTTTGTCGAATAATATAGTTTGGTTGTTTTTACTAGTAAGGGGCAAATTATTAGATTTGAACTGTCCATTAGCAGACATAACCAGTCCAAACAATAG
The DNA here is from genome assembly GCA_049513175.1 of FCB group bacterium. Taxonomy (GTDB): domain Bacteria; phylum Bacteroidota; class Ignavibacteria; order Kapaibacteriales; family UBA2268; genus JBEKWK01. The sequence continues at coordinate 475 of JBEKWK010000362.1, read as the reverse complement.
ACCTATTGCGAGTAGAAGAGACCTTATTTTCATGCCAGCCTCAAATAATTTGAAGTTTCATTATATTGACGTGGAAAAATAAATAATTAATATGAATAATCAAAAACTTATATCAAATTATTTCTTATCTTTCTTATCATTTAATTGCATATTCAGCACTATTGCTTATCATACAGAACTTTCCCGGTTTTTTTTATTTGATATACAATATGGTTTTTCACCTGGGAATATTTTTGATATTCATTTGGTGTGAATACCAAAATATCAAGTGGAATTGGATAAGGACTTAAGAATAATTTGATATTAGATGAACGTTTGTATTTAGGAAGCGTCGAATTCATTATGACTAATAAATCCAAGTCGCTGTCTCTATTCTGACTATTATTAACATAAGAGCCAAACAATACAATCTTCAGAGGATTGAATTTTTGAATAATTTTATCAATAATACTATTTATTTCATCGCTCATAAGAT
>JBEKWK010000361.1:0-3978 GCA_049513175.1 FCB group bacterium | reverse complement strand
GAATATGTGAAAAGGTTTGCATGAAGCCATCTTTGCAGACTTTTTCAGGCAGATATTTTTCTGCCCTGTCCAACTCGAAGCCGGGAAAATTAGCAAGAAACCAAGCGATGTTTTCATAATTTTCTTCAGGCTCGGTCGTGCAGGTTGAGTAAACTATTGCCCCGTCATCTTTGACAAGCGTTGCGGCATTGGAAAGGAGTGCTCTTTGAAGAGCGACCAGCCCGGGCAAATCTTCCCTTTCCCTTTTCCATTTAATATCCGGTTTCTTTGAAATAGTTCCAAGCCCGGAGCATGGCACATCAGCAAAAACTATGTCGAATTTTTCTTCCGATTCGTATGTAGCTGCATCGGCGGCTAATGTAGTAATAATATTTATGCCTAATCTTCTTATACTGTCTTCAATCAAAGGTAACTTTAACCTGTATTTATCGAGTGCGAGAATGGAGCCTTTATCTTTCATTAATTCCGCTAAGAAAAAAGCCTTGCCTCCCGGTGCCGAGCACAAATCAATAATTGATACTCCTTCCTTTGGATTTGCAAGTGAAGCGGCAAGCGAGGCACTTGTATCCTGTACCGTGATTTTCCCGTCTTTAAATATCTCCAATTGTGTAATATCCATCTTTGGAGTTTTAATTACAATTGATTGCTTAAGATATGAAGATTGGAAATGCGGAATCTTTGCATCATTTAAAAAATTAATAATATCATCGGGAGTTGCTTTCAATGTATTAACACGCACAGGAATAAACGGTCTCCTGTTATTTGCGGAAAGTATGTTTTCGGTTTCTTCCTCTCCGAATCGCTCTAACCAACGCTTTACCATCCAGCGGGGATGTGAATACATAACAGATAAATAATACGCAACATCTTCTTCCCTTTCCGGATACCTGATTTCCGGTATGCTCCTTGCTATATTCCTCAGAACGCCGTTTACAATTCCCGCAGTTTTTTCCCCCTGGATTAATTTTACTACCTCGACCGATTCATTTACTGCAGCGGAAACAGGCACCCTGTCAAGAAATAATATTTGGTACAAGGCAACCCTTAACGCATTTTTGACAATATTCAGGCATTTCAGATAATCCCCGTGATAAAAACCGGTAAGTACCCAATCGAGTTTCCATCGCCACCGGACAACACCGTTAACAATCTCTGTCAGTAAAGCCCTGTCGAGAAAATTGAGCTGTTCACTTTTAAGTTCCCGCTCTACTAATTTCTCAAGATAGGCGTCACTTCTCTCGAAACGGCTTAATATTTTTATTGCCGCACTACGAACACCACCATATGAAGGGATAGTTTCGTTTATATCGGAAATAATTTCATTTTCCATAAAATTGTTTTTCTGATAAAAATTTGATAAATTAGGTTTTGCATTTGTAAATATACGAGTAAGAATATGAGAATATTGTTACATTTCAAAATTACAATTTTAATTTTTATTTGCTGTACATTAATTCCAACTTACAGTCAGAATTTATTAAACCCTGCAGAAGTACAACCACCCACTTCTCACAGTAATTATGGTCTTTTTTTTGGATTAGGTATGAATTATCAATCAGGCACATATTCTACATCAGGTTGCAAATGTGAATTCAATAATGGCAAAGGAAAAGATTATTTATTTGGCGCTTTGTTTGAAAAAGAAGTTTTAAACTCAGTGGACCTTGGTATAGCACTTGGTTTTAATTTTAAATCCTTGATTAGTTCATACATAAGTATCGAAAATCTCGATTTTACAATGAACAATACAGGCATAAAGGAATCAGTTCGATTACACTTCAGATATAAGGCAGAATCTAATTTTACTTATTTACCCGTAATACCTTATCTAAAATGGCAACCCGTTGAAATTATATTTTTCAGACTCGGTCTGAATGCTTCTGTATTGCTATATTCAAATTTGAAGCATACCAAAGAAATGATTGATACATCTGCTATGCTTAGTAACGGAGAAAGAATTTCTGTATCCTTTTCTGACGGAAGCAATGTTCTTATTTTGGAGAATAATAAATTTAAGGATATAAAGTCTATAATATTTTTTCTGGAACCCTCATTGGGTTTTAACATTAATATTTACAAGAATATTATATTCAGTCCTGTTTTTCAATCATCTTTACCTTTGACAAAGATAGATAATAGTACAGATAAATTTAAATTATTAAATTGGAAAATAATAATGGAATTTAGGTATGAATATTAAAATTACTTCGAGATTTAGCATCATTTTATTATTAGCATTATTTGCATACTTCTGCCCGGTATACGGACAGAATTTATCAACCCCTCTTGAACCCCAGGCTCCGCCTTTAAAAAGTGAGTTATGCTTGTTTATAGGTTTGGGACAAAATGTTGAATTAGGGTCTTTCAATACATCAGGCTGTCCCTGTGAATTTGAAGGAGGTACAGGTTTGGATTTCATAATTGGAGCTTTATATGAGCATGAAATTGTTCCGGCAATAAGGTATGGAATAGCCGTCGGATATAATCCCAAGTCTTTAACATCAACTTTTCGCGAAAGAGAAATGGTAGGTTTTATGCCAAAGGGAGCAAGCGATTCAGAATATGTACCTATCTGGTTCCGGTATAGAACTCAATCTAATTTTTCTTATTTCCCTGTAATACCATATCTCAAGTGGCAACCGAGTAAAATAATGTTTTTAAAACTTGGACTCGATGCTTCCTTCCTTGTTTCATCACATTTGACACATACGAAAGAAGTTCTTGATAATACGGCTACACTTAGTACCGGGGAAATTGTTTCGGTTTCATTTGATGACGGCACGAATACTCATACTCTTGCCGACGGTAAATTCCCTTCACCTAATTCAATGGTTTGGTCTCTTGAACCATCGTTAGGATTTAATATTCAGCTAAGTAAAAAAATATTCCTCAGTCCTGTCTTGCAATTTTCAATACCGCTGTCAACGGTAGCGGACTATGGAAATGGGTTTAAATTTTCAGCATGGAGGATTATATTTGAATTAAGAATGGATAATACTCCAAAAGAAATATGATACACGTTTATCATATAATTAAAAAATATATTTAATAATTCAATAATGTTTTTTAAATTGTTTCTTTAAAAAATCACCTAAAGAAGTTTTATATCTGAAGCCTGTTTATTAATAATTTTTACCTGATTTTCATTATCAGCTAAATCAGTTAATATCCTTGCAGGAGATAAGAATCTATATGTAAGAGAAGTGTAACACAACCGGCTTTGGAACATTCAGAAAACTTTTAATATCAACTTTATCAGTTGGAGTTAAACCACAATGGAGTGATTAATTTTCTTAAAAATTTCTTCTGTAAGAAATATTTTATTAAACATAAATGTGACAAAATTATATGACAACAAATCCAAAACTGAATAAGGCATCAATTATCGCATTAAAAGACTATTTGGGTCTGTCGGAAGATGAAACACTTCTCGTGATTACCGATGAAGAAGAAAAGGAAATCGGCATGTCTCTTTATGAAGCAAGTAAATCTTTGTGTGCCGAGACAATATATCTCGAGATGAAATCAAGAAGTATTAACGGCGAAGAACCGCCTCCTCCGGTAGCAAACATTATGAAAGAAGTTGATGCAGTTATCTGCCCTACATCCAAATCACTCACTCATACGAATGCACGCCGCGAAGCATCGAAGCTGGGCGTAAGGGTTGCAACCATGCCCGGTATTACTATTGATACTATGGTTCGCTGCCTGACAGCAGACCATGAAAAAATTTTAAGCCTTACATACTCCCTTGCAGGAAAATTAAAAAAAACAAAATTGATACGTGTTACAACCAAACTCGGTACCGATATTACTTTCCCAATCAAAGGCAGAATGATAATTTCCAGCACCGGCGTATTAAGAAATATAGGTGACAGCGGCAATCTGCCTTCCGGTGAGGTTTACCTTGCACCTCTTGAAGACAAAACTAATGGAAAAATTGTAATTGACGGCACCATGGCAGGCATTGGCATTTTA
>JBEKWK010000360.1:0-9148 GCA_049513175.1 FCB group bacterium | reverse complement strand
AATAATTACATTGATTTTTCTTTATTCAATCTCGATGCAGGGCTGAGCTTTAACAATCCAAACAAGTATATTTTAATACTTGACATTTTAAATTTTAATTCCGATATAATTTTCAACCTTAAATGGCAATGGCTCCAATTGGGTTTTAGTTATGGCTACGATTTCCTGAATAAAATTGATAACAGATTATTACCGCTTATTTACGGCAAAATCGGCTATTCATCGGCAGAGCCTGATGGTACTGTTTTTGGAAATATAATCTCAAAATATAATAGAACTTTTTCCAACTTTGAAATGAATGGAGGAATAAACATTACTTATTTGTTTAATCCAATTGAATTGGAACTTAATGCGGAATACAGAAATATTAATACAGAACCCGACCTTGATATTTTCTCGTCACATTTTAAAATAAGTTATCAAAATAATTTTATTAGAGAATATAAGGTAAATGAAAATTATTATCACAGCATTATAAGACATTTCAATATTTATGTTTTGGGAGAATACAATAAAATTTATATATCAAATATATCGCAATCGGCTTTCAATCTGGGTTTAGGATTGGATTATTATTTTAAATGATTTATTATTAATATTGTGATTATCAATATCTGACTAGATCAAAAAATTATAAAAGAATTAATATTATGAAAAAAATAGTGCTATTCTTTTTCCTATGCTTGTTTATAACAAATAATGTTTATTGTTATAATATTTTTAAAGAAATATGGGATCAAAGTCAGTTATTATTGAGTTTGAAAGAGGATTACAGTTTTAAGAATAGCTATTCAAATACAGATATTAAAGGAGAAATTTTTCGTTATCAAGAAGAAATAGTTAATTATGGACCTGATGGTGATACCTATAATTTAGTTAATGAACACTATCTACAATTTGGTGTTAATATTAAGACTAAAATAAATAAAAATTTAGATTATAATTTTAATTTCTCTTTGATGAAAGTTGATGGCATGGTAGGTACGAAAGGTCATTCAAGATTAATAATATTTATAAATGGATTTAATTTTGATAATGATATTAATTTCAATCGTAATTGGCATTGGCTGCAATTAGGGTTCGGATATGGATATGATATTCTTGGAACATTGGAAAAGAAATTAGTGCCTTTAGTATATGGAAAAATAGGTTATTCATCAGTAAAACCTGATGATGTTCTTTTTGATAATATTGTTATTGCATATGATAAAACCTTTTCAAATTTTGAATTGGATGGAGGAATTAAATTAATATGTATGTTGGATCCTATAGAACTAGAACTAAACGCAGATTCCAGAAAAATAACAGGTAATCCATACCTTAATATAATTTCATTAACTTCAAAAATTAATTTTATTAAAAATGAAACAAATTCGTTTTCCGGAATAGATACACACACAAAATACAATATTTGGTATTATAAAATATATTTATTGGCAGAATATAATAAAATATTTGTGTCGAATTTATCTCAATCGGCTTTTAATCTGGGTTTAGGATTGGATTATTATTTAAAATGATTTCGTTCAATAATCTATTATTTCTTCTTTCATTCCAAATTCTTTCTTAAGCATATTCATATACTTCGTAGCACGGTTTGAAAATGCAGGGGGTGCGTCCTGCATATATTTTTCCAGTACATAGAGCAGTTCACGCTTTAATTCAGGTATTAACTGAGAAATTCTGTATAAAATATCAATCGCATAAATTCGAACTGCAATTCTCTCCACCTTTGCCATGGTAGCATCGAAGGCGATTTTAGTGAGCAATCCCAATTTTTCTTCATCTTCGGGCAGTTCGCAAAATGTGAATACTTTAAGGAAACAAAATTTTATGCTTTCATCGTGAGTTATCTCGATAAAATATAAAATCTCATTTATATATTGTCCGAATAGGTCAGGTCTTTTTTCGATTGAATAGGTAACTATTCTTGCGGCTCTTTGAGAGTATTTGCTTTTTTGTTCCTCTGCCAAAGCGAGCAAAGAAGGAAAAAGCTCAGGTTGTTTTTCGCAATCTTTGAAAGAGTCCACTACAAGCTGTTTGGAACTGTCATAGAGGATGTTTCGCCAGAAATTATTGCTCACAGAATGACTCCGGTTCTTATGATATTGGCTTTTCAATGTATGTTTCATATTTCCAAAATTTTCCTAATAACCAATATACTAATAATGTCGAAAGCCAAATACAAACAAGATAAAACAGGAACATTGATAGAAAAAAGTGACCAATTCCATACATATTATTAATACTTTCCCAAAGAAAAGGACCCGGGAAATATGGCACTAATAATATAATCGCGATAAATATTTTTTTATATTTTGGACGGTATTTAAATCCACAATTAGGACAATTAAAATGTGAGTCAAATAATAATATGTATGGATTCAAAGACTTACTTTTAACCTTGCAGTTCGGACATTTCATTAAAAGTAGAAATTTCAGTTTCATATTTCCATCATTAAATCATTACTTTGTTCATTTTATTATCATAATTTTCTTTATTTCAATATAATTTCCTGCTTTAATTATACAAAAATAAATACCTGTCGGATATTTCTTAGTGTCAATCTTAAATGAATTACTATTTGAATAATCTATCATGTTATCAAATAATTCTATTCCCAACTCATTAATTATTTTTATAGAAATATTGCCAAAAATGCCCGAAGAAAAATTAATTTGCAGATAATCTTTAGCCGGATTGGGAAAGATTTGGAATAAACCTGCATCAGTTTTTGAATCATTTACATCATTAGGCGGAGGTGGAGTAATCAATGTTACATTTATAGAACTCGAATCAATACAGCCGTCCTTTGTAGTTTCAGTTACATGTAATTTGCCGCTTTTGCCATTTCCCCAGATTATATCAACGTAAGACAAAATAGTCATACCTTTTATTTGCCCTCCTTGAACCCACCATTTATATGCTGACCCCTGATTTAGTTGTACAGTATAATGCTCTGTCGTATCAATTGATGTACTATCAGCTCCTTTAATTATAGGGGTCGGTAATGGATTTACTTTTACCACAAGTTTAGTGGAATCTTTGTAACCTGTAGAATCAAGCGTCAAAAGCATAGATACGTTATCCGAACCGAGAGTGAGCCATTGAATTTGTACCGTTTCAAGGTTGTTGGCACCGAGAATAATACCTCCTTTAGCGGACCATATATTTGAACAACCCGGTATTGGGACAGTGGTGTAATCCGTTGTGTTGTTTATGCACGCTGTTACGGGACCATCGAAAGATGCAAAAGGAATATCAGTTACATTTACTAACATAAATGTAGAATTTTCACATCCTGTCGTATCTACAGTTTCAGTTAAAGTAATTGTTCCGGAGCCTGAACTTGTCCACTGTACCTTGATGTCCTGCTGATGAGGGTTACCAATAATATCACCTCCCCAAACATCCCAGGTATATGAATCTCCCCCGATAGGATTCCTTACCACATACTTCTCGGTTTTGTTCGATAGCCATAAGATATGAACCGTACCTTGATTGTCAGGTCCTATAATACCACCTCCAAGGGTAGTCCATTTAAAAGAAACACCTGATGTTGTTGGGCATAAATAACTTTCAGTAATATTTGAACAGGTCTTTATAGCTCCGTCAATAACAGCAGTCTGCTTGTCATGAATAGTTATTACCTGTGAAGTGGAATCTGTACATCCTGTTAATGTATGTGTTACTATGACTTCAATATTGCCTGTACTTTGAGGGGTTCTCCAATAGACCATAACAACCGGCAATGTGTCATCATTCAATAGATTGCCTCCGGTCACCACCCATTTAAAGGAGTCACCGGGCGTAAAAGTCGTCGAGTATGTCTCTATAGAGTATCTGCATACGATTAGGTTTCCATCAATTAATGGAGTCGGAAGCGGATTTACCGTGAATACATGAGATATAGATGTATTACATCCTGTTGTGTCATTTGTTTCTTTTAAAGTGAGAGTACTGCTATTCTTATTTGTATTCCAATTTATTTGGACAGAGTTTTGATTACTTGGACCGATAATAACACCTCCAGTAACACTCCAAACGTACGAGTGTCCAATTATTCGGGGAGACGTATAAACATGATTGCTTTTATTACATACAGCGGATGTATCATCAATACTTGGTGAAGGTACCGGTCTAATTGTTATTGCCTGGAATGTCGTATCCCTGCAACCGCTTGAATTTATAGTTTCAGTTACTGTCACCGTACCGCTCGGATTTGGAGTAACCCAAGTTATTAAAACATTGCTTAAACTATCAGCACCTACAATAATGCCTCCTGAAGACTTCCATTTATATGAATGTCCTGATGTACTCGTAGTTGTATATGTTTGTGAAGTATTCCGGCATATTACAAAAGTTCCCTGTATGACAGGTGAAGGTGAAGAGTTAATTAATATATTACTGCCATTATCACTTCCTATAGTGGCAGGTGAAGAAGCAGTTACACGGATTCTGTAACCGGGTCCCTGTGAAGTATTCTTAGGAATTGCGGAACTAATTATTCCTGAACTTGTTCCGGTAAGAGTACCAATATTTGTTGGATTTGAGAATCCTCCTGACAAATCTGAAAGTTGAGCAGTAAATATGTTACCTAAATTGTAAACCCCGTTTGCCGTAAAAGGAACACTTATTTGTGAACCGGCACAGATAGGAGATGAAATACTGCCGGTTGTAATAGATGTTACGGCACTTCCGCCAAAATCAGTTATATTCCCATCAAAGACACCATTACCATAGGTGCCTATAAAAACGGTATTTGATACTATATTAATTGCCCAATTATTTGTATTAACTAAGCCGCTATTAATAGCCTTCCAGTTTGTACCATTATTAGACGAAAAATATGCTCCCGTACCGCATGCAAATAAATTCGTTCCGCTGACAGTTAATGAACGGATGAGTTGGCTACCTATAGTATTATTTCTTGAACTCCAGCTTGAGCCATTGTTTGAAGAAAAATATACCCCTCCTGCAGTACCTGCAAAAATATTTGAACCGCTAATTAATAGATAATATACATTTAAATTGGATAAGCCGAAATTCTTCGCACTCCAGCTTGTACCATTGTTTGTTGATAAAAAGACACCGCCGCCGGTTGTTCCAACAAATAAATTTGAACCATTTACTGCAAGACAATAAGCGTTCAAATTCGATAATCCTGTGTTAACGGTATTCCAATTTGTCCCGTTATTTGTTGATAATAATACTCCACCGCCATTTAAAGCAGCGAAAATATTTGAACCGCTTACTATCATACTCCATATTTTATATTTATTTGAGTTTTGATACACAGTACTCCAACTTGTACCATTATTCGTTGAAAGGCTAATATCACCACTCCAGGTTCCTGCAAAAACATTATTACCTGTAGTAGCAATGGAGTAAATATACAATTGAGCTATTCCGTTATTAATTTCAGACCAGCTTGCACCATTATTAGTAGATTTAAAAGCTCCTCTACCGTAAGTTCCGGCATATATATTATTTGATGCATCTTTTGTCAGATATATAATACACCCATTCCTTAAGCCACTTGAGATATCGTTCCAGTTTATACCCATATTCGAAGACAAAAAGGCACCACCGTCAGCTCCGGCATACATAAAAGCCCCATTAAAATATAATCTTAAGACATAAGTACTAAACAAGCCGTTATTAACCGTTGTCCAGTTAGACCCATTATCTGAACTTTTAAATATGCCGCCTCCATTTGTTGCAGCAAATACGAAAATCCCTGTTTGGTTAATATGTAAAACCGACAAATTGGTTAGACCATTATTAGCTGTAGCCCAGCTTGCACCTTCATCCGTAGATAAATAAACTCCATGAGTTTGAGTTGCGGCATAAATATTATTGTTATTAACCGTAATGGCATTAACATCAGTTCCTGTCAAACCGTTATTTCTTGCACTCCAGCTCGCCCCATTGTTTGAGGATAAATATACGCCTCCGTTATTTATTCCGGCATAAATACTATCACCGATTACTGCAAAAGAAACTACACCAGCGTTTGGTATACCTGAGCTTGATGAATGCCAGCTTGAGCCGTTATCGGTAGACAAAAACAGACCGCCTGAAGCCGTACCAGCATACAAATTAGTACCTTTTACAAATAAAGTATACACATTCAAATTTGATAAACCGCTGTTTCTTGAAGACCAACTCGAGCCGTTATCGGTAGTAAGATAAACACCGCCTCCCCAGGTAGCAACATAAAGATTACTGTTTAGTACTATAAGATCCCTGCAATAGTAATTTGGTAAACCACTGTTGATTGATACCCAGGTGGTACCGTTATTGGAGGAACGATACATGCCACCCGCAGTACCGGCAAACAGATAACCATTATTTACCATGAAACTTAATGTGAGACCGCCGTACAAGCCGTTGTTTGCCTCCTGCCATTGGGAATAAGCGGTATTAATAATAAACACCATGCAGAAAACAAGAAGTAAAAACAATTTTTTCATATATTCCTCCTTGATTAGAGAGCCTGTCCCGAATTTGACCCGAATACAGGTTGAAATTTTATCTAATAATTATAAATTTACTTGTTTTTATATAATTACCCATTTTAATAGTACAAAAGTAAGTACCAAAAGGGAAATTTTTTGTATCTATTTTTATTAAATTATTTTCTGTATCTTTTAAATAGCTGTTTTCATAAAAAGTGAGTCCGATTTCGTTGGTTATTTTGATATAAATTTTAACAAAATTACCGGAAGTATAATCAATTTGAAGCATATCACTTGCGGGATTCGGATATATGTTTACTTTATATTCATCAGATTTCTCTTTTTGTGTTACCTCGTTAATGAGATTTATAATGGGGATGGCTAAAATAGTATATGAATGTGGTGGGAATATATATGAATTCCCTACAGTCCACATCCCGATTTTAGGAATTATATGGTTCGGATTATTAATTGTATTTGCATCACCCAGCAAAGGGCTGCTTAATTCATATATTATTGCTGTGGATTTTGAATTGCTGCTATTGAGGTTTAATTTTGTATTTACAGGTTTGCTTGTATGTAAATTAACAACCGATAAAAACAGTGTATCTTCCGTGGAGGTAGCTGCGACATCAAGGTAGGGAACATTATCAATAGGCCAAACATTTTCAATATAAGGAGTATTGAATGTCTCACACGTTGTTTCACAGGGTACGAGTACATTACCATGATGATTTGTCATCATGACAACAGCGTAATAAGAGGGTGAGGGTACAAAAACTCTTTGTCCAATCATATTATAGCCATAATTAATAAGTCCTGAGTGGGAAGTCCTTTCGCCGATTTCACAGGTCCTTGCATGACGTGTGTATAAATTAAAATTCATGGCTGTCCACAAACCGGTAACTAAATTATATAAATACGGGTCATTATACCAGGTATTATCATAATATAGGGTTGCTAAAGCATTTAAAAATAATACAGAATCATTTTGAATCTTATTGGGTTCAAAACCTTGTCCCCAATGCCAGCCATATATTTCCATTTTTGGACCTGCAATAGTAGCACAAGTATCAAAAAAAGGATAGCCACCCCAAATATTACCACACATAATTAATTTAATTGAGTCATCTTTACTTTTCAAAGGTTGATAAAATTCAACATATCTGTTTGCCATGTAGGTTGTATTGCTCCATTGCTCGTTACCTACTTCCCAATATCTGATATTATATGGCTCAGGATGACCATACTGTGCTCTTAATTTCCCATATTTCGTAGTTGTGTCGCCGTTACAATATTCAATCCAGTTTGCAGAGTAATCGGGTTCAAAATACATAAAAGGTAAAACTATATGAGGTTCGGCTCCGATATCTTTACAAAATGCTACAAATTCATCAGTTCCAAAATCCATTCTTTGTGAATCTCCCCATGCCAACATTTTAGGTGATGTTCTTTCATCAATAGGACCAATACAATCTTTCCAGTCTGATTTATCAAAATCGGCTACCCATCCTCCCGGATATCTCATTATACCCGGAGACCAGTTTTTGTATAAGTCATATATTTCCTTCCGAATTCCGAAAACATTATTTTCAGGCATAAATGAGGCTTCATCAAGATAGATTGAGCCAATACCTTTAATCGTCAAAACTAAATGACATAAATGTGCATCAGATAAAGCGGGAATTTTTTTTGTTATTTTTTTCCAGTCTGCAGATGGCTTACCAAGTGAGACTTCGTAATATATCTTTTTTGTAAGAGTATCTCTGAAGGATAACAGTAAATCTCCAACAGAAGAATCACCCTTGAAATAAATATAAAAATCCGATGGTGTATTATCTGCAACATATACTTTTTGACATATGCCGGCAGAACCACCTGCCCCTTTCTTTTTGATTTCCTGATAATAAGCCCCATTGGGATTCACTCCCCCGGAATGAATGTAATAATCCGGTGCCGCCAATTCCATAGTATCCACCCATGAGGGCCATAGACAAGACAGACCGACACCCCAGCAATCTCCCATATCAAAACCCCTGTTTATTATTTCTTGTGCATAAACTCCCCTTGTACCATTTATAACATCAAGGACATATTCAAAGAATCCTCCATAAAGTGTCTTTGGGACTTTATAAATAGACTGGTTCTGATTATTTATTTTAATTTCTGCTTTACTTTCTTGAGCCAATATATTTTTATATTGAGTAATAAATAATAAAAGAAGTAAAGTACAATAGATTCTAAACATAAAATTTTTATAAATAAAAATCATCCGGAATTATTTTTGTAATTATTATAATTGTAAATTAATAATAATTCAAATTATTTTCAGAAAAATCATTCATAATTTTTTGTAAATTGCAATTTTTATTAAAAGCTAAATTAAATTTAAAATGTGAAGAATAAATATTCAATTTCAAATTAGCTGTACAACTTTAGATTAAGGTTTAAATTATTTATGAATACAGCAAAATATTTCACATATAAATACTTCAAGATATAAATTTAAGATACTTATTTTGCTAAACTATTCGTTGTAGGTTAAAATTATGGCAATAGACAATTCAAATGCTACCTTTGACAAATCACAAACCGGTAGTGAACACCAATTTGACAGCGTTCTATTTCTGTCAATAATTTTGAAATATAAAATTATTATTATTATTACAATGGCAGCTGTTTTTGT
>JBEKWK010000359.1:0-3995 GCA_049513175.1 FCB group bacterium | reverse complement strand
CCTGCAAACCTCCAAAGATTGCCTGGTCTCCATTTATTTTATGATTTATCGAAACGGAATAAAATTGTGTTGTTAAAAGAGCATTATTAACATTCAACCAGATTATATTGCCTGCAAGACTACTATCTGTTAATTGGATTCCTCCGTCATTTCCTATATAAACTCTATTTGGATTTGAAGGTAAAAATTCAATTGCATGCATATCAGGATGTAGTTCTTCTCGTGTGAACCCGTAGGGATAACCTCCAATACTTACATAGCTTGTATCTGTTGTATAACCGTTTCTTGAAACATATAAACTCGTACCACCAATATAGACTACATTTTCATCATCAGGTTTTACTTTAACTTTCATAGCATAACCGCCTAAAGTATTTAAATCCAGATATGAAGTATAATTAGTTCCTTTGCCTGGCATATAACTCGTTCTGTTAAGCCATGTCCCTGTACCTGCCATATCATTATAAGTAAATTTCCAGAATGTATAAGCAGATGGAGAATAAAATTCCTGGATAGAATTAGTACCTGCTTTTTCAGTTAACACATATAATACTTTTTCATTTGAAGGAGCCAAAGCCAGCTTTATTGTTCGATAGCTAGTCGGGAAATTTGTCGGAGTAATATTTGTCCAAATCATCCCGTCATTAGAACGGTAAATACCGGTTTTTTGGGGCTTAGAACCGTTAACAGTGAATGTAGATAGAGCAGCATATAGAACTCCTTTACTTGTTATGACTATATCTGTGGAAAATGATTTATTATTTATATCTCCTAAAACATTTGTCCAGCTTGTTCCGCCATCGGAGGAGCGAAGGATTCCTCCATAACATGCGGCATAAACAATATCAGCATTTTGATTATTATAATCAGTAACAATATTCCAGATTCCCTGGAATGAGTTTGAAAGCTGTCCGGGAGAACTTGTTTTAGTTGACGGCAACTGTATCCACGTAAGGCCATCATCTGTTGATTTAAATATTCCGTCTCCGATTCCTATTGTTCTTGGAAGTGTATTTACTTTTCTGTCTGTCGTACTTAGCAATTCACCTGTTCCGTAATACCATGTATTTGTTTTTCCTGTTCGCTTATCTTGGGCCATACAGGTAACACTTTGTATAACATTTGGTGGAGTGGCTTTAACCCATGATAATCCCTTATCTGTGGAACGCCATAAACCTCCTGATGCACTTCCTGCCAACATTATATTTTCATTCTGGTTGTCGAATGCTATTGCTAAAATTCTTCCGGCTATATTTGATGGTCCCCTGTTTGTCCAGGGTTGTGTTTGAATTAATGTTTTGCTGCCTAAAAGAAAATTTGATTTGTATTGATTCTCTTTTGATGGAATTGTCGAAGCAAAAGCTAATTCTCTTCCCTTTATATTTTCAGGAATGGAATTTGTTTCAGGGTCTCTGGTTTTGAGAAATTCCCAATCTGCAAACTCTGTTGCAAATTCAGCCTTTGGTAATTCATGCATGTTTTGAGACAGGATTTTAATTTTATTGTTCTTTGTTTTATGGTTTACCAGATGTATTATAGAAATACCTGCAAAAGATGCTATTGCAATGATTAAAAAAATATATTTAATTTTCATAAATTTAAAGTGACTTAAATAAATATAATAAACAACTATTTTATAATTTTCACGTTATTGAAACCTTACAATATAAAAATTTTAAATGAAATTACTAAATAATTGAGTTTGTAAAGTTCTTAAAGTTTATAAAGTTTGTAAAGTTTGAATTAGACGAGCTAAGTCGTGATATAAAGTTTGTAAAGTGAATTTAAATTTAAAATCATAAATCTAAAGTCTAAAATTGTTCAATATTCTTTTGCATAAATTCAATTTAAGCGAAATTTTCTTTTCTATTCAGGGAGAAGGAACAAGGGCTGGTTTGCCTTGTATATTTATTAGGCTGCAAGGATGTAAGCTAAGATGTATATGGTGTGATACCAAATATGCCTTGAAAGATAATGAAGCTGAATTGGTATTGACAGGGGAGGAAATAATATCTAAAGTAAAATCCTACAATTGCAACTTAATTCAGTTTACCGGAGGTGAGCCTCTTCAGCAAAAGGAAATTATCCCTTTAATGAAATATTTCTGTGATAAGGATTTTCTTGTCACGATTGAAACAAACGGGCATGAAGACATAAAGGAGTTAGATAATAGAATTGTCAAAATTATGGATATCAAATGCCCCGGGTCTCACATGGAAGAATTTAACAATTATGATAATTTTAATTATTTAAATTCTCATGATGAAATTAAATTTGTGATAGCTGATAGAAATGATTTTGAATGGGCAAAAAAAATAATTAAAAAATATTCTCTTTTCGAGAAAACAAATACCATTTTATTCTCACCTGTATATGGAACTATGGAACCGGCTATACTTTCAAAATGGATATTAGAAGATAATCTAAAAGTAAGATTGCAATTACAAATTCATAAATTCATCTGGTCCCCCGAAACAAGGGGAGTTTAAACCAGTTCATAAAGTTCATAAAGTTTGTAAAGTTCGTAAAGTTAATAAAATCTAAAATCTACAATCTAAAATCGTAAATCGGTCTTTGGTTCACTTCGTAGCTATTTCGATAAATTCCGTCATCCTTTTTACGAAATCGGCAGGTGAAGTCATTTTTCCTTCGAGAAGCATAGCCCCTTCATAAAGCTGTAGGATTGATTTTTGCAATATGGGATTTTTGTTGTCTGAATTATAAATTTTAGAAAGATTTTTTATAACGGGATGAGACATATTTATTTCTAAAATTCTTTTTGATACGGTAAAAGATTTATCCATTACCTGCATAATTTTCTCCATCTGCGGGTCTAATCCTTGTTGTCCAACTACAAGTGTAATTGCAGAATCCACGAGACGTTTTGATACGATAACATCTTCTACTTTGTCCCCAAGTGTTTCTTTGAAAATTTCTATAATTGATTTACTCGATTCAGTATTTAAAGAATCCTCATCAGTAAGTGTCCCATCAGTTTTTTCATTTTCTAAATTCAAATCAGCTTTATCAATTGATTTGAGCGGCTTTTTGTCATAATCAAAGATATAGGGGATAGTGAATATATCAACCGGGTCTGTCAAAAATAATACTTCAATCCCTTTCTTTTTGAATAATTCCAGGTTCGGATTTTTCTCTAAAACTTCACGATGGTCGCCAAGCATGTAATAAATTTCCTTCTGGTCGTCCGCCATTCTTTTGACATAATCTTTGAAGGAAATTAATTCTCCTTTGGGTTTTTCCGATGTTTCAAATCTTAGCAGGTCAAGAATTTTTTCTTTATTTGAATAATCTGAATTAACCCCTGTTTTAAACAAAGACCCGAAGTTTGTATAAAACTTTTCATATTTAATCTTATCATTTTCCGACCAGTCTTCAAGAAGGTTCAGGATTTTTGTTGTTATTATACTTCTGATTTTTGAAGTTATCGGACTTGCCTGAACTACCTCACGAGAAACATTCAATGGCAAATCTTCAGTATCCACAACTCCTTTTACAAATTTCAGATAATCGGGTAATAGCTCTTTGCAATCATCTTGTATGAAAATCCTGTTTGCATAAAGCTGGACGGATTTTTCCAATACATCCTGGAATAAGCTTTGGGGAGTTGTCTCAGGAATAAATATTAAAGCTTTAAAATTTATATTTCCTTCCATTGACAAATGCAAATATCCCAAAGGTGGCTGCAGGTCATTTGAGATGAATTTATAAAACTCATTTAACTCATCTTCTTTAAGCTGGTCCTTGGGTTTATGCCACAAAGCAGATACTGTATTTACTTCTTCTCCATTTACAAAAATCGGGAAGTCAACAAAATTTGAATATTTCTTAAGTATATTTTTTACTATATAAGGCGAACAATATTCTTTGTGTTCATCTTTTACCTTGAAATATACCTTAGTCCCTCTCTGAATTTCTGCGATTTCTTCAACCTGGAATTTCGATTCTCCTACCGATTTCCAATGATATGTTTTTGA
>JBEKWK010000358.1:0-3996 GCA_049513175.1 FCB group bacterium | reverse complement strand
TCTTCTAATCTTTGTACATTGTATAATTATTAGTATTTTTATTTGTTTTAAAAATTAATGTTTTAACATTTAATTATATAGTATGGATACTCAGGAACAATCATTAACTAATAATCTAACCGCCAGAGCCACTGATGATGAACTCCTATACCAAATAAACCTAATCAGGAACATAAAAGAATTAAAAACTTTTATAGATGCAGTACCGGAAATTTATTTAATTCTTAATCGCAACAGGCAAATTGTCTTCGCGAATAAACCATTATATAAACTAATTGAACATACAAATCAAAATGAAGTATTAGGCAAACGTCCCGGTGAAGTAATCGGCTGTCAAAATGCATTCGAGACTCCCGACGGTTGCGGTACTTCGGAAAAATGTATGTTTTGCGGTACACTCAATTCTATACTTATGAGCCTGGACAGTCAACCCACCATACAGGAAGCTCGTTTGACTAATATTGATACAGGCGATGCAATGGATTTTAGAGTATGGAGTATCCCTTATATAATCGGAGAAGAAAAATATGCGATTTTAACTCTGTCCGATATAAGTGATGAAAAGAGACGTAATGTACTTGAACGCATATTTTTTCACGATATTATGAATACTGCAGGAAGTCTAAGAGGTTTTGCCAGGATTATTAATGAATCACCGGAAGAAATTAATGAAATTAAAGAAGCAATTCTTATACTTTCAGAAAAATTAATTGATGAAATTAATTATCAAAAACAACTAAATTCTGCTGAAAATAATGAATTATTAGTCGAACCCAGAAAAATAAATTCTATTAAATTACTAAAAGACATAATTAATCTTTATCCTGATTACCAGGTAATCAAGGGTCAAATTATTACACTTGCAGATTCAGTTGAGAGTGTAGATTTTATTTCCGATTCTACACTTTTAAGAAGAGTCATTTTGAATATAACCAAAAATGCAGTCGAAGCCTCTGATAAGAACCAAACAATTACAATTGGTTGTTATTTAAAGGATGAAAAAGTCCATTTCTGGGTTCACAATTCTAATTATATGCCAACAGATATACAGCTCCAGCTTTTCAAGCGTTCCTTTTCTACCAAAGGCTCCGGCAGGGGTTTAGGAACTTATAGCATGAAGTTACTTACAGAAAGATATTTGAAAGGGACAATTTCATTTACAAGTACAGAAGAAGAAGGAACAAAATTCACAGCAAGCTATCCTTTAAAATTAGAAGTTAACAGTTAAAAATTTGGGCGGAAATTAGAGGTTTATAGAATAATATATTATTGGTAAATTATTTTCCTGCTGTTCATAATTTCATCAATAAGGTAAGGAGTAAAGCCTCGTTTCGAGAGCAAATCAACTTTAATACCAATGAATGCAGATAGCTCCTCTTCGATTAAAACTAAATCAAAGAGGCTTTTACCATCAAAAAAATCAACTAATAAGTCTATATGATTGCTTTTATTGTTTTCTCTTGTGTAAGAACCGAAGACACTTATTTCTCTTGCACCTTTAGGCACAAGAAAATTCCGAATTTTTCCGAAAACATCTTCTTTGGTCATAATTTTGGTTTCATATTAATACAAATATATATAATATAACACCAAATATCAAAAAAGGTTTCAACAACAATGAGGAAGGCTTTATAAGAAAAATTATTAATATGATATTTATTTAATCAGCCTGGATTTTATCAATTTTTCAAAAATCTTTCTTATCTAAACACCACTTCACACCGCCCTTGCAAGCTATAAATAGAAAAACAAAGCAATAAAGTACAGCAAGTTCTCCTTTGTTTATAGTTGGGAAAAATTCAGCTCCTAATTGAAACTTCCAATGAAACTGGAAATAAGCTACAGCCATTTCACCGCTTGCCAGGAAAGCAGCCCAGCGTGTTTGGAAACCTATAAATATTAGTATTCCGCAAACCAATTCTATAATACCGGCAAACCATACCTGCGAACCAAATACAGGATGGATAGTGCTATATAATCCAAATATTTTTTGCATTCCGTGAAATGAAAACATTAGACCTGCTACGATACGAATTAATGCGTAGGCGTGGTCACTATACTTTGCAAGAAGTTTCATAAGTTTCTTAGAGAAATGGAGATAATGTTTTATAGAAATCTTGAAAAGAAAATTAATAAATAAATTAATTACCGCTTCTGAACTGTCCTTTCAAGTTTATTGATTCTTTTTTCATGGTCATCCAGGCGTACGAGTCTGTCAGCAAAATTCATAATGGAAATACGTAATTCACCAATTGCAATATTTGTCTTTGCCTGCTGCTCTTCAAGCTTTTCAAGATTTATTTCAACTTTTTCAAGACGAGTGTCCACGCTTGCAAGTTTAGTATTCGTTTGTTTTTGCTCAACAAGCATATCTGCAAGAAGCTCGACAATTCTGTTATCATTATCAATAGGTTCAACTTTTAAAAGCATTAATAATAATACAATATTATATTAATTCAGGGTGATTAATTAAATCTCCCTTTGTTTTGGAAGTAATAATACAAACATTTTTAAAATCAATTCCATTTATTGTTACATTGTTGAAATTAATTGCTCCAAGATTTAAAAATGTTTCGTTAACATATTTTACAAATTCTTCATTAGGCTTTAATAGAACCACTCTTGAAATTTTTGTCATTTCAGATTCATTAAGATACTTTTTTATAACCATAAAAAAATAATCTAAAGTTTTTCTTTCACTTTTGTAGAACCAATCTGCAGATGCAACAACATCTATAAAATCATCTTTTTCTTGAGGAATAAATATACCAAAAAGGTAAAAAGGACCTCTTTCTTTTGCAATTTCTCTTTCAATTTTTTTAAATTTATTTATTAAAGAATTCATAATATTTCTTTCAATATATTTTTAATGGCTTTTAATAATTCAAGTGTCTCATTTTTAATTGCCGTACCAATTTCAGAATATCTAAGTTCAGGATTCCATCTCTTTAAAATTAACGACCATTCAGGATTAAAATTGTTTTTAATTATCTTCTCTATTCCTGAGAGATGTAATAAAACATCTAAGTCATGAGTAAAAAAGGTTTGTTTATACGCAGACCCTTTTGTTGGGTATTCATCCCAACCAAGTGTCATACATATTTTTCTTTTTAATGCCGCTTCAATTGAATAACCACAAAGATAGGTAGCACCATCATATTGGTTTTTATCAAATAAGATTTGCGATTCTTTATACCTGACATTAGCAATGGATTTTAAAACTTTGGGTGTTAATTTGTTATTTTCCATTAAAAGTATAACCGTTTATTAAATAAATCCACTCTTAAAAAACAAAAATATAAAATATTTAATAATAAATGAAATAAAAAAGCCTTTCTCAACAAAGAGAAAGGCTTTATTTATAAAAATTAGCCCGGCAACGACCTACTCTCCCACATCTGAAAGAAGCAGTACCATCGGCTCAACGAGGCTTAACTTCTCTGTTCGGAATGGGAAGAGGTGTAGCCCTCGCGATATTGTCACCGGACAATAATATTTCAATGTACTATATATAATATTTAGGTGGAAGAACCAAAAAGCTGAATAATACTAAGTCATGAAGAACAGGAAGTTATGTATAACAACCCAAAAAATATAAAAATCGGTAAGCCCTCGGACTATTAGTACTTCTCCGCTTCATGTATTACTACACTTCGACGTAAAGCCTATCAACCAGGTAATCTCCCTGGGTCCTTACTAATTGGGACAACTAATCTTGGAATAGGTTTCGCGCTTGAGATGCTTTCAGCGCTTATCCTTTCCGGACATGGCTACTCTGCGATGCTATTGGCATAACAGCAGATACACCGTAGGTCCGGGCGTTTCGGTCCTCTCGTACTAAAAACGGGGTTCCTCAGTTGTCCTACGCACGCACAGGATAGGGACCGAACTGTCTCACGACGTTCTGAACCCAGCTCACGTACCGCTTTAATTGGCGAACAGCCAAACCCTTGGGACCTTCTCCAGCCCCAGGATGCGATGAGCCGACATCGAGGT
>JBEKWK010000357.1:0-3997 GCA_049513175.1 FCB group bacterium | reverse complement strand
TACCACGCTCGAAACCAAATTCATTAAGCTTATCAGATATGATTTCTGATGGACTTTCGCCGTATCTGCCGCCTTTTGTAGTTTTTGTACCTGTGAACATCACCCCGTTAAGGAAAGTACCCGGGCAGAAAACCACAGCATCTGAATAAATAGTTTCTCCATCCGTAGTCTTAATGCCTTTTACCTTGTAATTTTCAACAAGGATCTCTATTGCAATAGCCTTAACTAGCGTTAAATTTTCAGTATTGGAAAGTAATTGATAAGCACATTGAGGATATAAATCTTTATCTATCTGGGCGCGGGGGGACCAGACAGCAGGACCTTTTGAACGATTCAGCATCTTGAACTGTATGCCGGCTTTATCCGTAAGGAATCCCATAACACCGCCAAGGGCATCAATCTCTTTGACAAGATGACCTTTTGCAGTACCGCCGACAGATGGATTGCAGGACGGCTTACCTATCGTATCGAAATTCATTGTAACGAGTGCCGTTTTGCATCCCATTACGGCAGACACATAGGAAGCCTCTATGCCCGCATGACCGCCGCCAATCACAATTACATCATATTTATTTTTTTTCGTCATTATATTTCTTCAAAATAATAGTTTATAAGAGACGAAAGCAGACTTATTTAATTATGAATTATGGATTCTGAAATCAGAATTATTTTTTCCAGACAAATATAAATGTTATTAATTTATTAAAATATTTCTTGACTTTTAGTTTATTTTTCCATAATTTACTTTTTATGTTCCTTAGATAATAAATAGAATAGATTTATATAGATATTTTTGATTGGGAATTAAAATAATTTTAATTATAAAACACAGCAGAATGGCTCTGGCTGCGATGATAGGAGAAATTTATTCAAAATAGAAGGGACCATAATTATGAAAAAATGTTTATTAAATTTAGTTTTTTTCCTGCTTATATTATTCGCATTTATTACTAATCTTCAATCAGTATATTCAGAAGTAATTGACAATCTCTTTACTACTCAAGTTATAAAACCAAAATCTGATAATAATTTAAAAAATGTTAGTGCTACATTATTAAATATAGACCAGTCATTAATTAAAAAAATTCACTATTCAAATGAATTGACTATTAAAAATGTTCCTTTAGATAATTCAACTACGAAAGATATTCAATTAACAAGGGTAAATTCAATAGTTGACGAAAACACCAAGATTTTAACCGGTGACGAAACACCTATAAAAATGCGTGAAATAAGCAGGTTTAAAGGTACTTTATTGAATGAACCCGGCTCTGAAGTATTTTTAACCATTGTAAATGACGCTTTGATTCTAAGAATTAAGAAAGGAAATGGCAGTGAATTTATGATTTCACCCTCTTTTGATAATACAAATCAATACCTTTGTATTAATCAGAGCAATTATTCACCTAAGAAACCTTTCTTATGCAATTCAGAAGAGCCGGCAGAATTATACAAACAATTTAACAAGCAAAATTATAATAAAGTCCTTTCCAATAAAATTTTACAAGTAAACATCGGGGTTGAAATCTGCAAAGATTTATATAATCAAATGAATAATGATACAAATAAAGTCATAAACTATGTATTATCTCTTTATTCAATAGTTAGCTTCTTTTATGAAAAAGAGATAAATATTACAATAAATATATCTTATCTTAAAATCTGGACAACACCTGACCCATACAATGGTGACGGCAATCCAAATACAATAATTAATACCGCCCCGGTCTATTGGCAATCACATTTTATGAATTTGACTCCCGACCTTGTTCATATATTGACTACTGCCGTTAAAGGCAACGTTGAAGGAATAAGTAATTTTAATGCGGTGGATGGGGGTTCTGACCATAACTGGGCAGGTGTGCATGTCGGTCGTGGTTTTATGGCGGCATCAATACATGGCACCTATAATTATCCAAGCTATGATTATAGTGATGACCTTTATAACGTTACGCATGAAATGGGGCATAATTTCAATTGTCCGCACACACATAGCTGTTTTTGGAATCCACCTTTGGATACCTGCTGGATTGATACTGAAAATAGTGCCTGTGTTAGCTTAAGCCAGCCAATTTATTCTCCGGGTTCAATTATGAGTTATTGCCGTGCATTATCTGCCAAGGGTTCAAGGATGACTTTTTTAAATAAACCGGCTACTTTTATCAGGAATTATGCTGAAACCACTCCTTTAAAAGAAGTTTCAACTGCATTTATCAGGTTATTAAGCCCACAAGATAGTTTACAATACACAACTTATAAGAAAAATGACCCAATACCTATCAAATGGATATCTTCAAAAATAAGTTCAATTACTATTGATTATTCAAGCGATAACGGAAAAACCTGGAATTTAGTAGCATCGAATGTAAATGCAAGCTCAGGAGTGTACTATTGGATTGCACCGGATAAATACTCAACGAATTATAAAATAAAAGTTTTTAGCGGCTCAACTCTTGATACTACAAAAGGTACCTTTACTATAATAGGCTCTCCCGATAAAATTGCACTAACTATACCTGCTAACAATAGCAAAAATCAGCAGACAAATTTGACTTTGAAATGGGAAAAAAATTTACAGGCTACCACTTATAATATACAAATATGTACTAATAATTTTATTTATTTTAACGGATTAGTTGTTAATGATTCTTTGGTTCAGGATACTACATATATTGCAAAGGGTTTAGAAGACACAACCCAATATTATTGGAGAGTTAAAGCCTTGAGTAGTTTATATGGAAATGGAGCTTTTTCTGATGTCTGGCAATTCAAAACAGGGTTTGCAACTGATAAAATATTCCTTGCCAAGCCTAATAATAATAGTACCAATCAGCCCACAAACACAACCTTTTCATGGGGGAAAAATTCAACCGCAGAATATTATCATTTACAATTGTCAACGAATAATATTTTTGATATTAGCGGATTAGTTGTTAATGATTCTTTAGTGCAGGACACAACTTATTATAAACCTGATTTAAAAGATACTACAAATTTTTATTGGCGAGTAAGAATGGGCAATAGCACTGACGGATATGGGAAATTCTCTGATGTCTGGCAATTTCTGACAGGGTATTCGCCTCTTGCAATGCCTGATTTACTTCTCCCATACAACAATGGACAAACAACAATAAAGCCTTTATTTACTTGGGTTTGTTCATCAGGCAATCCCGAACATTATGAGCTTCAAATAGCAAATAAAGTAAACCAAAATAATTTTGATAGCTCTGCAATAGTATTTGATAACAAATCAATAAAAGCTGATAGTGTCCAATTGACGGGCAGTACTCTTTTATTTAATACTACTTATTATTGGAGAATTAAAGCATATAAGGCAATTATTGAAAGCCCTTGGTCGGCTATTAAATCGTTTGTTACAAGTTTACCAGATGATGTGGATGAAATTGAATTAGCAAATAAAATTGAAATTTATCCTAATCCTTTAAATAATATATTAAATATTAGCTTTAAAAATCCGGCAAGTAATAATGTTTCCATTGAACTATATAATGCTTTAGGTAATCCCGTTTATAAAGATATAATTCAAAATTCTTCAAATTTAGAAAATCACTATTCTATTGATGTCAGTAAATTTATAAATGGTGTTTATTGTGTGCGGTTCAATATAAATTCGCAGATAATAAATAAAATGATTATGATTTATAGATAACTTTTTTTTGAAGTTATTTCTGATTTTCTCCTTTTCTATAAAGCACATTCTCCGTTGGATAATCACTGAATTTATGCGGTAGTTCGTAGAACCACATTATAGCCTGGTTAAAGTATATTTCAAACGGGTCACGGTGTGCAATGGCATAGGTTTTTCCGGTATTAGTTACCACCTGGTAAAAGAATAAAATATCTCTTCTGAAAGAATAGTCTGTCTTTGGTACAATCAATTCATTTTTAATTATCGAACTTTTAATTTCAAGGAAATTCTCTATAGAAAAATCTGTAGTTTTAAGCAGAACAATTTCCTCTATCTCTTCTAACGAAA
>JBEKWK010000356.1:0-3997 GCA_049513175.1 FCB group bacterium | reverse complement strand
GTTTGGAAAATGCCGAAATATTAAGATACGCTTATGCTGTTGAATATGATTACTTCCAGCCTTATCAACTTAATTTCACACTCGAAACTAAGCCTGTGGAAGGATTATATTTCGCAGGACAGTTGAATGGCACATCCGGTTATGAAGAAGCGGCGGCTCAGGGTTTGATTGCCGGAATTAATGCTGCATCAAAGCTGAATGGCAAACCTGAATTTTCTTTGAAGCGTTCGGAAGCTTATATTGGTGTACTAATAGATGATTTGGTGAATAAAAGCAGTGATGAGCCGTATAGGATTTTTACATCTTCAGCAGAATACCGTCTGCTTTTGCGTCAGGACAATGCACGGGAAAGATTGATGAAATATGGATTCGAACTTGGTTTAGTACCTGAAAAGGCATACCAAGCTAATCTAAAGCATCAGGATGATTTGAAAAAAGCATCCGACAGTACAAAAGTATTTAAACTTAAGCCTGAAGAAGTGAATGATTATCTTGAATCACTAGAAGAAAGCTCTATTGACGAATCTACTGATTTATATACATTGGCAAAAAGAGGCAAGGTTAAGCTATCAGAGTTATTTAAAAAAGTATCTGATATAAAGGACGGCTTAGCTGAAATAATTGCAAATCCTGAAATTGTAGAAAAATTGCAGATGGAAATCAAGTACGAAGGATATATTAAAAGGCAATTGGAGGAAGTTGATTATTTCCTCGATAACGAAAGCAAAAGAATACCTTTAAGTTTTGATTATAGTGTTATAAGTTCATTATCTGCAGAAGCAAGGGAAAAGCTTTTGAAAATTAAGCCTGCCTCCCTTGGGCAGGCGTCAAGGATATCCGGTGTTTCTGCGGTGGATGTTTCGATTTTGGCTTTGATGTTAAAGTGAAAAAATGTTCCACGTGGAACATTTTATGGCTAACACCTTGAAATTAAATGATGTGAAATTTTGAAAAATGTGAATTTTGATGTTTTTGTAATATAATATTTTGTTAGGTAATTGCATTAGAAGTTGATAAAACTCCTAACTCAACACTCCTAACTGCTAAAGAAAAAAGATGGAAAAGCAAAAAATATTAATCACAGGTGCCACAAGCAAATTAGCTGAAGCTATTGTTCCTGTCTTAGTTAATGAAACAGACCACGATTTGATTTTAATATCAGCCCACAATGATAAACTGCAGGAATTCAAATACCTCGAAAATTACAAATTAAGTATTCTTGAAATTAAGGAAGTAAAGAAACTTTGCTATAAATTAAAACCCGATATAATTGTTAATACATCTTCCGTTTCTGATATCAAAATATGTGAAAACAATAAGAAATTAGCATGGGATTTGAATGTAACGGCGGTAGAAAACCTTGCGAGCATTGCCCGAGTAATTGATGCCCATTTAATTTGTTTTTCGAGTGATTGGGTATTTGACGGATTTAAGGGACCTTATACCGAAGAAGATAAGCCCAATCCATCAAGTTATTACGGTAAAACCAAACATGCAATGGAAAATGAAAGCCTGTATAACCTAAAACAATGTACAATCCTCAGAACCAGCGAACTTTATGGAATGTCATCTTTCGGAAAAAAAGACTTTATTGATAGGGTTCATGAGGCTTTTGATAATGAAGATGAAATTTATTTTTCAGAAGGCAGGTTCTGCAACCCGGTATTTATAGAGGACGTCGCACTTGCTGTTATGAATATAATTGAAATGAAAAAGACAGGTGTTTATCATTGCGGCGGCTCGAATTGGCTTAGCGAATACGAAATTTTCAGGAAAACTGCAGGATTATTCGAATATGATATAGAAAAAATAAGTATGCTTCCAATTGAAAAAAACTTAAAAAATATGAGACCTTGTAATAAATTTGGTCTTATTACTCTGAAGGCACAAACAGAGTTGGGAGTTAAGTTCGTCTCTCTCGAAAGCGGGATTTCGACTATTAAATACAGGCAGAAAGAATTGGAAAAATGGCAGAAAGACTAAGCTAATGTAAAATTTAAAATTTAAAATTAAGAATTAAGAATGTAAAATAAAAGAGTTTTGAGCTGCGGTCTGTCATTCCATCGAAAGATGGAATCCACTCTTATTCAATCAGATATTATATCTGACTGATGAATAAGAAAACCGTCAGTTTTTAAAAACTGACGGGACGGCAAATTTAAAATTTAAAATTAAGAATGTAAAATACAAGAGTTTTGAGCCGCGGTCTGTCATTCCATCGAAAGATGGAATCCATTTTATTATAATAATTGTTCCTTTTTTCGATAGAATGACATTAGAAAATAAATATTACAAAATAATACATAAGTTAAAATAAAATTAAAGGGAATTATGAAAACTATTTCAACAGCATTCAAAGGCTATTCTCCTAAGGTAAAAGCCTTTTTCAAAGATTTGAAAGATAACAATAATCGTGATTGGTTCCAGGAACATAAGGAATTTTATGAAAACGAAATAAAAGGAACATCACAGGCACTTGTATCGGACATGGCTGAGAGATTCGCTATGCTTGGTATGCCTTATGTAGCAGACCCTAAAAGGTCAATATTCAGGATTTACAGAGATATAAGATTCAGTCCTAATAAAGACCCATACAAAACAAACACCGGTGTATTTTTTCCTTATTCACTTCATCAAACTGCGAAGAAACCCGTCGAGTCTCTTGGTTTATATTTCCATATTGACTTTAAAGATACTTTTATTGCCGGAGGAATTCACATGCCTCCTAATGATATTTTAAAAATAACCAGGCAACGTATCACAGAAGATTGGGAAGAGCTTGATAAAATTTTAAAAAGTAAAACTTTCAAAAAAGAATATCCTTATTCAATGGTAGGAGAAACTTTGAAGAAAGTACCACAAGGTTATCCGGCAGAACATCCCGCGGCGGATTGGTTGAAATTGAAAGAATATACAGTTTATTGTGATATAGATTTCAAAGACACCTATACAGAAGGTTTAATGGATATACTTGAGAAAAAAGCTAAAGCAATGGCTCCATTTTTAGAATTTTTTCAGGTAGCTTTGGAAAATTAAAGAATAATTTGTAAAATTGCCAATAATATATTATTTTTGTATATTATAGTTCATTATTGTTTAGTTTTGTTTAGTATTTGATGGATAATTTTTATACACCGGAACAGATTGCAGAACAGCTACAGGTTGAGAAGACAACTGTTTATCAATGGCTTAGGCAAAGAAAGCTTTATGGAATCAAACTTGGAAAAGTTTGGAGAATACCTGAAGCAGAATTGGAAAAATCCTTGACAAAATCTTTCATAACTCCTAAACAAATAAAGCGTACTTTCAATTTAGACAGTTGGATAAGTCTAGACTTAAAAGGTGTTCCGAAAGATTGCAAATTTGACCGTAATTTTATTTATTCCGATGCTGAACAGGATATTTAATGGAAAAGCTATTCATAGACACTAATATTTTAATCTATGCGACTAATCCACGTTCGGATTATTATAAAAAAGCAAGACTTAAACTATCGGAATTAGCTTCACAATATGAATTTGTATTAAACAGCCAGGTATTGCTCGAATATGCTAAGACGATGACAGTACAGAAGAAAGCAGCTTTAGTTTGGGAACAGCTTGAAATTTTCAATGAACAATTTGAAGTTCTGCCGGAAAATAATGATGTTCAAAGTCTTTGGCAGGATTTATCAAAATTGTACCAGATAAAAGGTAATGAAGTATATGATTGCTATATAGTTGCAACGATGAAAGCTAATTCTGTCAGTAATTTATTGACAAATAATCCAAAAGATTTTGATGTATATAGTAATATTATAAATATATTTAAATTAAGGGAAAAGTAAAATAATATGTTTTTTAATGTCATTCTGAACGGAACAAAGTGGAGTGAAGAATCCAAAGTAATGTACGATTTTAGATTTAATCTTAATAATTGTAAATATAGAATCTGAAATCTAAAATTTCTGGATTTTTCGGTTCGGTCAGAATCACAAAAAAAAACAACATTTATTCAC
>JBEKWK010000355.1:0-4003 GCA_049513175.1 FCB group bacterium | reverse complement strand
GGCAATGCTATAATATTAATTAGTTCAAAATCGCTTTTAAAGTATTTGTAAAATTTCTTGAATGAATAATAGAAACATTTGAATGAAATGGAATTGTCATTTAAAGAAATTGTTTTCGGTTGTTTGCCGAATCTTCTGAATGCTCTCTTGAATTGCAATCTAATGGTATAGTTTAAAACTTCTGCAATGCAATATTTATTCATAACCGAAGCTATAAATATACCTCCTTTATTTATTAGTTTAGAAATGTTTTTAGCAAATATTTCCATATCGTCAATGCAATTCAAAGGACCAAACGAACTGAATGCACCATCAAATTTTTCTTTTATTGAATCTATCTCTTCTATAGGTAAGACTTTGAAAGTGCAATTTTTGTCTAATCCCAAATTTTCAGATTTTATTGTAGCTAAAGAAATCATCTCTTTTGAAATATCTATTGAATAAACATTTATACCTTGTTTTGCTAATTCAATAGATTCATCACCCGTACCGCACCCTAATTCTAAAATTTTTCCACAATTTTGAAAATTATTTTTAAGCTCAACTAGGCTTTGCTGCCGCATATAATTAAAAATACTATTGCCGTTTAATTTAACATCATACTGCAAAGCTTCATTATTCCAGGCTTCTGACAAGTCATTTTGGTAGGACATTTTTTAATATCGAATATAGAGTTTTATAAATCATAAGTTTTATTTTATGGGGTAAAATATATAATGCTGAATTATTATTATTTAGATAGGCTTGTCGGGCTAAAGAATGTTTTGCTATGAAAATCTCTTTTAAAACAAGTCTGATAAAAAGCGAATAAAATAATTTTGGATATTTGGGTTTGTACTTTTTTTTAATTCTGAATGCTGAATTTTGGATTATGAATTTAAAAGGTGTGTGATTTTCGTTGACTAAGTTATAAAATTGTGTACCTTCGAGAGGTTCTGCGATTGATATACCTAAATTATCCGGTAATGTTTGTATTAGTAGCTTTCTTGTTAGTTCTAAATCATGTATATTTTCATTGAGATATCCGAGCATGATAAAGAAACCGATTTTTATACCTGATTTATGAATGATAGCAGCAGCTATTAAAGTATCATCCACATTAAAATTTTTTTCCATTTGAGAGAGAACCCTTTGTGAGCCGGATTCGGCACCCAGCCAAAGTTGAATACATCCTGTATCCTTAAGATAAGAAATGGTTTCTTCATCAATCAAATCCACTCTTTGCAGACATTCGTACTTGATTTGAATATTTTGACTAATGGTTTCGTTTCGAAATTCTTTAAGCCATTTTTTATTTAATCCAAAAATATCGTCATAAAACCAGAACTGGCCAGGATTGTAATTATCATTTAAAAATTTTATTTCGTTTACAAATTTCTTTGGAGATGTCACACGGTAATTCGAACCAAAGACAGGTTTACAGCACCAGGTGCAATTATAGGGACAACCCCTTGAGGCACCAAAATGAATTGAGGAAGTATTGTGATGGTTCTCCCAGGAATCAAAGTATGGCTTATAATTTACCAAGTCATAGGCAGGCAGAGATAATTCGTCCATATTTAGAATGGAATGTTTATCTTTGTAGCCTGTTTTTGAAAATACACCGGGGATTTCTTCGGGCTTTTTGCTTTTATTATAAATTGCATCAATAAGTTCAAAAGTTGTCTCTTCACCTTCTCCTACAACAACGAAATCCGCTCCTTGTTCGATATAATATTGTGGTTTCAACGAGGGTTCAGGTCCTCCTGCGATTACGATTGAACCGTTGTGTTTGGCAATGTCAATCATTTTAAGAGCGTTTTGTTTGGTCGGCTCGAATATATAAATACCAACTATGGGTGGGTCATTATTCTTTAAAAATTTTCTGAAATCATTTATTGAAGTTTGAAAACAAGTATCGTAAAAATTAACAATATACCCTTTTTCCCTTAGATAGGAAGCCACATACAAAGGTCCTAAAGGAACATAGGGTTTCATGGTCTTTTTATCTTTTTTTGAGTTGTTTAGGTAATAAGCATGAGTAAAAAGGATGTCACATCTTTTATTTGTAGTGTTATTCTGTGGTGATAATTTTTTTAATTGTGCTTTTAAATAAAATAATCCTATATTAGTTTTATCATTATCATTATATAAATCAGATAAAAATTTGCTACGCTTACCCGGTTCAGTTTTAATTCGCTTTAGGTCAACCCATTGCTTCCATTCATCCTCATTTGATATATGACCTCTTTTTTTCCAGCGTTTGTATAGATTTGAATATATAATTTTTTCCAAGCTGTTTGTGTTGTCAAGTATTCGGATTACAATGTTTATCATCCTAATGATTATTTCAAAAAATAATTTTATTAAAGGTATTTGTGGTGGTATACTTACAATTTTGTTATTAATTGATACATTTGGATAACAATTTTTTATCCAATTGTTCTTATCAAAATAAGCATCATATATTCTTCGATTAAATAACGGTATGGAAGTAGCGATTTCAATTGCAATGAATTCGTTCTTTTCATTAATTTCTAAATTTTCTTCATCAAGAAAGTAATTACAGCAAAAATATTTATAATTATTATTTCTATAATTAAATGAAACTAATTTCTTTAATAATTGGATTAGAGTTCTGCACACCCAAAGATGATTTTTTTTGACTACAACCAGGAAATCAAAATCATCATATTTACTAAAAATTTCTTTTGAAATTGAACCGGTAATGATTATACCTTTAACAAATGGTATATTTGATAGAAGCCATCCGCATAATCTAACTTTGAATTTTATTTTATTAAATTCTTGCTCCTTGAGTTGTCGGGCTTGAACAGTCCATTCCCGTACATTTAAATAATAATAATCTGATTGATTTTTGATTACATTAATATTTATTAATTCCTGTAGAGTCTTACTGATTTGTTCAGGTGAATATTTTGAAAATCTGATAATTTGATTAATTGTTAATGGATAATCAAATAAATCGAAATAAGATATTACCCTGATAATATCTGCTTTAATTAATCCCTTTAATATCTCATCCTCAATATACATTAATGTTTATTTAATTATGATTAAATATTTTAATGGCAATGAAATATAAAGATAATAAATTTGAAGATAAATTATTTCAAAAATATTTTTAATGTATCGGGTTTAAGTTTGGATTACATTCACAGTATTCAGAAAAATGATGAAACAATTATACTACAGTCCACATATCCCGGTATCCGTTAATAACTACTTCCGTAAATTTAGCATAAGATTTTTGCCAATCATCTTCCTGGGTCTGTTCACGGACCTTTTGATAATCTTCCATTGAGTTGAAAGTACCCTCAAGAACTAATGTATAGTAATTACCTACAAGGTCTGTAAGCAATCTGTAATTACCGATTTTCTTGTCATTCATTTTTTCGACCATTGGCTTCATAATGCTCACGGCATCTTTTGCTTTGCCAAATTTTAATTGAAAAACGTCACGCACAACTATCATTTTAACCTCCTTTTATAAAATTTTAAAAAATTATTTATTTCATTGAAAATATTTAACGAACCAGATTTAATTTCAAATAATTTGTAATTCCTTGTGAAGCTGCCGTTAATAGATAAATTCCGTTTGGCAGTTCATTACCGTCGATGGATTTTCCGTCCCATTCAAATTGATTTATCCCTGCATTTAAGGTTCCCGAATATAGCTGTTTTACTAAATTTCCATTGATATCAAAAATCCTGACATTATAAGACGATGATTTTGAACTTAAAACATTTATATTTATTTGTCCATTGAATGGGTTAGGATAAGCATTTAATTCAATTTTAAGTGTTTCGGTTAAATTTTGATTATCATCAACTTTGGTTGGTGAGAAAAACTCACTAATTTTAAAATCCCAGATTCCTCTGCCATAAGTGCCGAATCTTACTGTTTGCGTAGTATTCAAATATTCAACCGACCAAAATGTCTGGTCTGGAGAATCAGGGCTATCCATCGAATACCAGGTATTTTCAGAAGCAATACACATAA
>JBEKWK010000354.1:0-4004 GCA_049513175.1 FCB group bacterium | reverse complement strand
TATTAATATTAGATTTGCTTGTATTTTCCAATGTAATGCTGCCAAACGAAAAGCAGGGGCAGCCGATTGAGTTGAAATATGCTGATGTTCTTACCAAGAATACAACCGGAGATGGAAGTATAAGGCAATTGCTCGGTAATGTGAAGTTGAAACAAGGAGATGTTTTGGTATTCTGTGATAAAGCCCTTCAATATTTAAATTCAAATAAAGTGGAATTAATTGGTAATGTCAAAATACTTCAGGAAGGTCTTATCTTAGAATCACCTCATATAAACTATGACGGCAATACATATATAGCAGATGCAATTGGAGGTGTGAAGATTAAGGATACTAATTCAACTTTAACAGCAGATGTAGGGACTTATTCAACACAAACTTTAATTGCGGATTTCCAAAAAAATGTAAAATTTGAAGATGATTCGGCAATTATTTATAGTAATGCAATCCAATATCATAGGACTACAAGAAATAGTTTTGCATATGGGAATGTACATGTTTTGGGAAAATATTCAAGTGCTATTTTAACCGGTGATACGGTAATAAATATACCCTCGGCAAAATACATGCAAGCAACAGGTAAGCCTATTTTATATCAAATAGATACTATAAAAGTAATTAATGATATTTATAAAGTGGATAGTACAAATTTAGAAAACAAAATCAGCTTCCGGGATTCAATAACATACAAATATGATACCTTAAGTGTGTCGGCTGATTCTATGGAATCAATAAAGGATTTTGGTCAGGAAAAATATGTTTTTAATCATAACGTCGAACTTGTAAAAGGCAGTGCTGCGGCAAAAGCATCATTGGCAAATTATTATAAAGGAGAAGATATGATTACTCTCGAAGGCAAGCCTATTGTCTGGTATGACAGCACACAGCTCCATGCAGATTCCATTGCTATATATATACCCGGCAATAAAATAAATTATATCTATGCTTATAGTTTTAATAATTCACCTAACAAATCCGTAGCCTGCTCGAGAAGTGATACTAATTACTTCAACCGGATAAATCAGATAACCGGAAAAGAAATCAAAATCAACATCACATCGGATTCAATAAGAACAATTTATAGCTATGGCGATGCAAAAAGCCTGTATTTTTCTAATGAAGATAATGAAAATTCCGAGGCAGGTGCGGCAAGGAACAGTGCCGACACTATAAATATTTATTTTGATAAAGGAGAACCTTCTCAAATTATTTGGCTGGGCGGAATACAAGGCGAATACTTTCCCGAAAGAATGTTCGAGAAAAAGGAAAAGGAATTTTATTTGCCCCAGTTCCTGTGGACTGATGATAAGCCTAAAAAGAAAATATTAACCAAAAGAAATTAGTTAAAACTTTATGAACTTTACAAACTTTATGAACTTTATGAACTTTATAAACTTTACAAACTTTATGAACTTTATAAACTTTACAAACTCTTATGAAATTTAAATACTATTTTATTTCTATAATATTATTATTTATATTATCAACCTTTTTATACTGCCAGGTACCTAAAGAAAACGGGTCTGCATTCGAGGGGAAGCACTTCTTTGTCGGTTTCATGCAGAATGAAATTGATAGATCAGAGGGGAAAATTCAGTTACAAATTTACATTACATCAACATTACCGGGTAATGCTTACCTGTTTTGCCCGGGAATAATGGATCTCAAATATCCCTTAATACCCAATAAAGTATTAAGAATTGATTGTCCCCTTCAGGTCGAGGATAGAACAGATGAAATACCATTAAAAGATGCTATTGAAATAACATCAGATGTACCAATAGTAGTCTATTCATTTAATAGTCAAGATGTTACTTCGGATGCTTATACTGCCATTCCTGTCCCAAATTGGGGAAATGAATATGTAATTATATCCATGCCGAATGACCAATATGCAATGAATCCTGATGAAGATGGTACGGATTCTACTCGTTTTGATTATTCCCGTGCTTATCCGCGTTCTAGTGAATTTATGGTTATTGCCGCTTATGATGGGACAACAATACAATTCCAGCCCAAAGCGGTTACATTAGGGGGTAAACAAACATATAAAAGTTATACACAGGTACTGAATCAAGGTCAATGTTATTTGGTGCAATCTTTTCTTTCACCAAGAGGTACAGCGGATTTGAGTGGAACAATTGTTACAAGCGATAAACCTATTGGTGTGATTTCAGGTCATGTTAGAACCGCTATTCCCCAAAATCCACCTCCTATGAATAGTAAAAATCATTTGTGTGAGATGCTGCCTCCTACAACTGCCTGGGGTAAAGAATTTATTTCCGTGCCTTTTGGAACAAATGATGACGGAGATTGGTTTAAGGTTGCGGCTATTTTACCAAATACTATAGTCACATACCAAAATACTCAGGGCATAACACAATATATTGTTCTCAATAATCCGGGAGATGTTGCATCAGTTTTTTATGTACCGAATGCAACGGTTTGGCAATCAAATAATCCTATTGAAATAGGACAATTTATGATGCATAAATTCGATGGTAGTGATTATTATGGTGACTATAATGATACATATTTTGACCCTAGTTTTGTTATTTTATCCCCTACAGAAAATTTTGTATCTCATATTATTTTTGAAACCTGTGGAAATAATCCATATCTTAATCCTTTGCAATTTTATGCACAATATATATCTGTTGTAGCAGATTTTAAAGCTTTATCTACTTTAACTCTCGATGGCACAGTGTTGAAAGATACTTTACCTAATTTCATACTTCAAAGTATAAACGGAACACCTTATTATTGGGAGAGGATTCAAATCAGAGATGGAACACATGAATTGGCATGTAAGGATGGTTCTTTTTCAGGTGTAATTTACGGTACAGGTCCCGCCGATGCTTATGCTATGACACTTGGCTCTTCATTGAATAATATTTATAAAACTGATACCATACCGCCTACTTTTGTAATTAATGACAGTTGCGGGAAAATTTACGGCACAGTTACAGATAACTCCGATTCAACAGGTTCAGGTGTAAATTATCTTTTTGTGATTAAGGACAGTACAATAAACTATCAATATCAAATCGGTACTATTGCAGATTCTGCCACTTCTGCCACATTCTCTGCCCAACCAATTAATGTTTTGAGTGACGGTAAGTTTGTGATTGAAGCAAGGGATAAAAACGGCAACGGCACAAGATACAGGTACTTTTATCAGGGAATAAAATTAATTGTCCCCGACACTATTGATTTCCAGACCATATTTTATAAAGACTCTGCATGTATTGATTTTTTATTAATTAACAAAGGTGCGGATATAATCAAAATTGATTCGCTTACTATTAGTGATAAAAGAATTTCAATTAAAGAACAAATTGCATATCCAAAATACATTAGTGGATTTGATACTTTATTCCTTCATTTGTGTTGTTCACCCCGCAGGGATACTTCAGCTATCAATGGAATAATAAATTTGCAATTCGATTGTAATAGAATATATACAATACCTGTAAAGGGATTTATCCAGCCGGCATCTTTAGCGACTATTGGCTACGACTTCGGTAAGAAAAGAATTGGTGATACAAGCTGTGCCGATGTTAAAATAATCAACGACGGTTTTGTATCTTTAACTCTCTCTTCATTAACTTATACCCAAAATCCTTCAGAAATAAATTATGATACAACCGGGCTATTCCCAATAATTTTCCAGACCGGAGACACTTTAACTATTCCTGTTTGTTTTCTGCCGGATTCCCTGGGTCAATTCATTAGTTTGATTAGTGCTGTAAATGACAGGAATATTTTGAATTCCCTTTCTGTTACAGGAGAAGGGGTGGCACCTCAATTTGAGTCTATTGTAGTTGATTGGAAAAACAGAAGAGTCGGGACAAAGAATGATACTACAGTTTATTTAAAGAATTCCGGGAATTGCGAAGGTGTTATATCATATATTCAATTCGCCAATTCGCCTGACGGCTTTGATACTAGCTCAATAGCTGGTATTAATCAAAAGTTACAGCCTGGTGACAGCATTCCTTTAAATC
>JBEKWK010000353.1:0-4006 GCA_049513175.1 FCB group bacterium | reverse complement strand
GGATTTCCATACATAGCAGGATTTTTAAAAGTTGACTCTTCCGGTAATGTCTATCTCGCAAATAATATCAACCAGAGTAATTTACAAAACATACCTATGGTTAACTCCTACCAAAGCACATTCGGAGGGGGAGATCAGGATTTTTTTATAATGAAAATTAATTCTGATGCTACTTCAATCGTATATTCAACCTGGCTCGGAGGAGCGAGTAACGAAACAAGAAACAATTTCGATGTTGACAAACACGGCAACGCCTATATAGTGGGAAAAATCACGCCTCCATTTAAGCATACCATTATATTCAAGGGAAACAATGTAATATCCAATCCAACAGATAAGGATAGTGCTGAAGTAACAATTATCAAGTTAGACCCAAATGGAGCTTTAAAATACTCAACAGGTATAACAAGTGCTAAATATTTTCCATCAGGTCTTGATAATTACTGGACTGCTCATACTTCTATAGCTTCGGACAATTCCGAAAATGCTTACATTGCATTTTTGCCCTCGGATATTGATACTTTACCTTTAGTTATACCGATCCAAAGTAGTGAATATTACACAACATTATATTTTGCGAAGCTCAATAAAGATGGGAATAAAATTCTTTACAGCTCTTACCTCGGTACCAGTATAGGCAATAACTATGGTAATTACGGTATATATTATCCTCTTACTGCAACACCTTCAGGAAATTATATCGGTATCGGAGGTTGGTGCATTTTTGGTGGAACCTGTATTGTACCATTGACTGATAGTGCATTCCAAAAGGCAGGTTCTATGTGGTTCGGAATAATCGAGGACACTTGTTCATTAGTTGTAACAAATACTAACGACGATGGATTAGGTAGTCTCCGTGGTGCAATTGATTGTGCCAATAACCAGGGAGATGCACATATTACATTCGATTTGAACCCATCAGACCCTAACTATAGCAATGGTATATACACAATTAAAATCAAAAGCCCATTGCCTGAAATTTCAAGTAATGGTATATTTATTGACGGAAATTCGCAATTAAGAAAGGTAAATTCAAATCCTGATGGTCCTGCAATTCAGATTATACCTGACAATGGTTTTTCAGGTAATGATGCTATGTTAATTACAGGTAATAATTGTACAGTTATGGAAGTTGCTGTTAATGGTTTTGTAGCAAATGATACTGTTACTGCAATTATAATCAGGGGAGCCAATGCACAAAATAATAAAGTAAGCCTGTGCAATCTCGGTGTTGCAACCAATGGAAAAGATTCTTATGGAAACACATATGGAATTAATATTGGAGGCGGGGCAACAAATAATACAATTGTAAGTTGTAATATTGGAGGCAATTCAAAAACAGGAATTGTAATTTATAGTTCAGACTCTAACCGTATTCAAAGCTGCCAAATCGGATGCAGCCAAAATGCTGATACTTCAATTCAAAATAATATCGGTATTCAAATACTCGGCTCAAAATATAATACAATTGGCGGAAATAATGAGAGAAATTATATTTCAGGCAATAAAAAGCATGGAATTTATATAGGAATATCATCCTCCTATAATTATGTTTATGGTAATTTCATAGGAGTAAATTACCTTGGTGACACCGTATTGAGAAATCTAACAGGTGTATGTATAGAAAATAGCACTGAAAATCATATTGGCGGTAATGACCCTAACTACAGGAATATCATATCAGGCAATAAAGAAAATAATGTTCTTATAATGGGTACAACTGCCGAATACAATGTTATTGAAGGTAATTATATAGGTACCGACAAAACTGGTTCCAAGGTAGTAGAGACCAACTTTGATTATTTTACTATAACAGGAATTACAATTAAGGATGGGATGCACAATAAAATTGGAGGAAATAGTGGTTCATCAGCAAATGTAATATCGGGAAATTATATTGGAATAAAGCTCATTAACTCTTCAAAAGATACAATACAGGGAAATATCATAGGATTGGATTATTCAGGACTATATAAGATAGGAAATGAAACTGACGGGATAGACCTTATTAAATCCGGTAAAAATCTTATTGGCGATTCGACTGCAGGCGGCAGGAATATTATTTCCGGTAATAAAACTTACGGTATTTCAATACTAGGTATAGATGGTACAGGAGACAATATAATAGTAGGAAATTATATAGGAACAAATCTTGATGCCAGTAAGGCAGCAGGCAATGGTTCATGTGGGATATTCATAAAAGGTTCTCAGGGTAATATTATTGGTGGGGATAATCAAAATTCTATGAATGTAATATCAGGAAACCGTCAGGCAGGTCCCATAGGAGCAGGTGTATGGATTACTGGTCCCGAATCGGATTACAATTCCGTCACCGGTAATTTCATCGGAGTAAATAGTGATGGGACTGCGGCTATACCAAATTCAAATGGTATTGTTTTAGCTTTAGGAGCTTCGAATAATGTTATAGGCAGGGAAAATCAAGGCGAGAGAAATGTTATCTCCGGCAATGATATTTATGGAATATTCATTAATGGTGAGGTAAGAGACACTATAACTCCCATGCCACAGAAAAACATTATCCTTGGGAACTATATAGGAACCGACCTTAAAGATAAAATAATAATTCCAAACGGCACCGGTATTGGTTTGTATTTATGCTTGCAAAATCAAATCGGTAGATCTAGCATGCCTTCAAACATAATAGAAGGTAACAGCAAATCGGGTATCCAAATATTATCAAGTTCCGGCAATATGATATGGGTCAATAAAATTAATTACAATGATGTCGGTATTAATATTAGTACTGTTAGCGGTTTCCATGAAAGTAAACATAATTATATTCAGGGGAACAGTATAATCGGCAATAATTCAGGAATAAAAGATGATATTCCAATTGATATAACAAACGTCATAGAGAATAATGTCATTAAGAATAATACCGGTAACACAGGTATCCATCTGGCAGGCGGTTCTCCACAAATAATTAATAATTGGCTTATCGGTGATGCTTATTCGGCAATTTCCTGCGACAGTGGCTCAGTACCTTATATTTATAATAATGCAATTCTTCAAAATACACAATACGGGGTTGTAAATCTCGATAACAAAGTTACTGTAAATGCAGAGCATAACTGGTGGGGTGCAAACGACGGTCCAGGAGGAGCCGGTACTGGAAAAGGAGATAAAGTAAGCTCAAATGTTGATTTTGCAAATTGGCTGACACAGTTTCCTTCAATCCATATTGTTGTACCGAGGGATACATTATTTATGACACAAGGAGCTTCGGCAAATACAAATGTTTTTGTCAGCAATTATCTAAACCTGAGTGACAGCGTGAAAGTAACATTAACTGAGTCATCAAGCCTGATACAAGGTCCAAAATCAATTGGAATTAAACTACAGGATAGTGCAGGTTCAGGATTTTCACTTGATTTCAAAGCTCCTGCGTCAGTAACAAATATGCTAATTGATAAAATCATTATTAATGCACAATCAATAACGAATCAAAACACAACTGCGAAAGATTCCTTCTATGTGGCTGTTTACGAACCAAAATTAGCCCAAATATATATTGACCCTTCAGATACTGTTTATATGCATCCGGGTGATTCTATATCTTTCTATGCAACCGGCATTGATTCATATCAGAATATTATGCAGATTAATCCGGTTTGGACTGCTACAGGTGGCACAATTGGTGCTCTCGGCAATTTTACGGCAGGCAGTAATTTAGGAAGTTATCTTGTATCTGCAAAAGATGTATCTTCAGCAATTACAAATTCAACCGTAGTTATTATAAAAAATGGATCTCTCGCTGTCAATGATAAACCAACTACAAATAATATTCAAAACAGTGAAATTACACTATACCAAAACTATCCTAATCCCTTCAGCGAAACAACCACAATCGGGTTTGATGTTCAAACACCTGATAAAATCACTTTAGGAATTTATAATATACTTGGAGAAACAATCACGGTTCTGGATAGTAGGGTTTTGGAAGCAGGTTCTTATTCTTATATTTTCAATAGAAATAATTTACCCG
>JBEKWK010000352.1:0-5101 GCA_049513175.1 FCB group bacterium | reverse complement strand
AATGCAAAATGGAAATTTGTATTCTATCATCATCCGGCTTACTCTGCTTCTTCAACTCACGGAAGTTCACCCGA
Source organism: FCB group bacterium (assembly GCA_049513175.1). Classification (GTDB taxonomy): domain Bacteria; phylum Bacteroidota; class Ignavibacteria; order Kapaibacteriales; family UBA2268; genus JBEKWK01. The sequence continues at coordinate 5,027 of JBEKWK010000352.1, read as the reverse complement.
AATTCAGAAATACTTAGTTCCGATATTTGAAAAAGACCATGTTGACGCTTGTTTTTCGGGTCATGACCATGATTTGCAGCATTCACATCCTGCAAATTCGACTATTGAATATTTTGGCTGTGGCGGCGGTTCTGAAACCCGTCCTGCAGGAACGGCAGATTTTACTAAGTTTAGTGTTGCATCTTTGGGTTTTGGAGTAGTTTCATTGACACAAAATACATTCAAATTCAGCTTTGTAAACGATACAGGGAAGCAAATTTATAGTTATGAGCTAAAGAAGTAAATTATATTTACCTCCAAAAATATTAAAGAATTTAAAATCCCTCTCCCACATTTATTCGTTCAGCAGGGTATAGTAGCCGAAATATAAAAATACCGGCAGTTGATAGAGGAAAATAAATGCTTATAGAAATTAACGAAAATAAAAATAAGCAAGTAATCGAGTAGGTGTAGAAGTGAAGAAGAAGGAAGCAAAAAGTATAAAGATAAAAGTGTTGGAAATGTGTTGGATTTTAAAAAATAAACCTTTGTAACTATATGTATTACAAAGGTTTATTAATCTATCTTGTGGAGATGGCGGGAGTCGAACCCGCGTCCGAAGAGCTTCTTCCGAAGCGTCTCCATGTTCAGTCGTTTTATTTTGCTTCGCTTACAGGGTTTCCAAACGACAGGAGCCTATAAGCTATCAACGTGTTCTCTCGAATTCACCCCCGTCAAATAAGTGAATACCAGCCTATCTGGTTGCGACACCCGAAGGAAAACCGGTAGGCAGGTTCTCGGTCGGATGTGGTTGCGTAAACTTAATTAGGCAGCCAAAGCATAGTTATAGTCTGCATTTTTCATGCTACCGGTTGAATTTACGAGCTCCACCAGTATAGCTCGACATGCAGCTTTCAGAATCGGTCACCCCGTCGAAGCCATTTCATCCCCATGTGCAACGCTTGACGAAAGGATATAAGATATATTATAAAATGAAAATTTTAGGGATTTAAAAGTTATTATTTTCGTTTGGAAATGTTTATATTTGTTATAGGATTTTAATAAAATATTGAATGAAACCAAAAGGTGTGGTAATGAAAAAAATTGTTTTATTTAGTATCATTCTTTTTAATTTTTTCTTGTTTAACTTGTCTGCCACTGGCATTAAAAAGGTCAGCACAGCAACTCTTAATCAGTATAATCTTACAGACATTATTAGCGACCCTTCAGGTGATTTGTATTTAGCTACTGAATATGGCGGCTTGTATAGGTCAACAGATGAGGGTGAAAACTGGTTTTTAACTAATACTATTACTGCAAAATACAATATCACAGCCATTCTTTATGATGATTTTGAAGGTTTGTTTCTCGGAAGTAAAGAAGGTGCTTTCTTACAATCAACTGATAAAGGAGTTTCCTGGAGAATAAGAGGAGGATTCGAACCAATAAATTGTATGGTAAAAACTAAAAAAAAGCACAAAGTCTATGGTGATGAATATGGTTATTATCTTACATTAGATAATAAGAATACTATTATGTTCAATATGCTTGATGTTCGGGCTATGCATATGTCTAAAGATGGAACAATTTATGTTTGTGGTAAAGGGATTGATCGCAACGATAATGTAGATGATATAATGAGCCTGTTTAAAGACGTAAGAAATGGTTTATATCTTTTTTCATATAGTCTTGCAAGCGATGAAAACAATAGAATTTATATTGGCACAGAAAAAGGAATATATTATTCTGATAATAAAGGAAATACTTGGCAATTTTTATCTCAGGATATTAAAAATTATATTATTACAAACATCCTTAACCAAAAAAATGGAGAAATGATTATCGGCACTGATAGCAGCGGTATGTTCGTATCATTAGATACAGGAAAATCCTGGCAACCAATTAATCAACCTAATATTAATTCTAGAGTAAATAAAGTATATGAGTATAAGAATAATATTCTTTTTTCTTTGACCAGTAAAAATGGATTATTTAAATCAACTGATAATGGCTCTCATTGGGTTAATATTAAATCACAAATAATTACAATGGCAGATTCTTTAATAGTGGATGGATGGACACCATCAATAAATTTTTATGACCAATACCCGGGATTAGGTGCTTTAGAATATTTAAAATTTTTAAATAATGATTCTTTAATTATTGTAAAAGGTAGCTCTAAATTATACAAAATTTATAACACAATTACAGGTAAAATGCAATTGGATTATCAATTTCCAGATAGCTTGAATATTGTGTATGGTACCTTTATCAACTTGGATTCTGCACTTATCTGTTTTCATACTGATAAATATTATTTTGGATTATATTTAACTAAAACTAATAAATTAATAAGTTATTTGACCTTAGATGACGTATATTTCAAAAATCAATTATCATCTTTTTATACTATTTTAAGTATTGATATTAAAACAATGAAATTCAATCATAAAAAAGATGCTATTTATTTAAACTACATGATAAATGCAAGAGATTATTATTGGAATCAATGTTCGTTTATTTTTTCTGAATTAAGAGACATTCAAACTAGTGAATTAATAAAGAAGCCCGATTACTATTGGATTTATTCACAAGATATGAATTATTATTTATCTAATTATTTGAAATTATATGATACAAATGACCAATTAATTTATGATATGTCACTTATTCCTGAAAATAAAAAATATTTACAAAATACAAAAATAAATATAGCTCAAATCTCACCTAATAATAAATTTATAATTTTAGCATATAATGATCCAATTAAATTATTAGTAGCAGATTTCAAAACCGGTACAATTTTGAGAGAAATAATATCTACAGATTACGGACTTGTAGCGTACGGTATTTCATTTGATGATAATTTCTTATTTACCGCATCAGCTAGCGGTGAAGTAGGGATCTATAATTTAAACAACCCTAATGATGCTTTTGATACAATAATTTTTTGGTATGATGAAAATACATGGATAATAGCTTTAGCTCAACATTCAAATTCAGTAATTTTTATTCAAACTGACGGCGTCCTTCGTTTATGGAAGCCGGATTTTACTTTGACTGGTGTTAATGAACAAAATGAAACTTCAACAAATGATAATCTTGTTTTTCCAAATCCTGCTTTTGACTATTTATCTTTATCAAATTTTCAAACAAATAATAAGATAATTTCAATTTATTCAGTTTATGGAATCAAAGTTTTAGAACAAATTGATGATGGGAAAAAGATTGATGTACACTCCTTATCTCCCGGTGTTTATTTCCTCAAAGCAGGAGACAAGGTATATAAATTCATAAAATTATAGAATTATATTTAAATTAAATCAGGATTTTCAATGCTTATGAAATTTTACAAAACCTTATTTTTTGATTTAAACCTTAGTAGGAAATAATTGTTCAATACCGCTTCAAACCTTATTACCTTATTTTATGGGATTTATATTAATAAGCTAATAAGGTAATGTCGCTGTCGGGTTATCTTGGCTACTAAGGTTATACAAGAAAATAAGGTTTAATAATGATGTTTTTATAATAACAATGCAAAATTTTAAAATGTATGAAATATAAGAATTGTATTTGCCATTACCTCTTTTTCCCTTAATTTGCATTTATGAACTATAAAGATTTACAAAATATATTAGTCTGCCCGGTGTGCAGGACAGGTCTCGCTTTTCAGGAGCAGGAGGCGGTTTGTACGAATTGCGGGACAAGCTATGCTGTAAAGGACAGAATACCTGTTTTGAAGCCTCCCAAAGCGGTGGATAATGCTCTCTCGATGGATTACCATGACCATTATGAAGTGGATGCCAAATATTCGGATTATTTCGCACCGAGAAGGCTCCGGCTCTGCCTGGGTTGCTGAAAAGCTCTGTAAGGATGGATTAGAAATAATTTCTCTCGATATTTCTTTTGCGAATGTAAAGAAAGCATTGGAAACATATAAAAGTGAACATCATTTTGGGGTGGTAGGAGACGGGCTGAAAGTGCCTTTCAAAGAGAAAAGCTTCGATTGCATTATCGCTTCAGAAGTCATCGAGCATACCGTAGAGCCTCAATTATTCATAGCCGAGCTAAAGGGATTATTAAAAGAGGGTGGAGTATTAATAATCAGCACACCTTATAAAGAGGAATTGCAATATTCTATTTGCATTCACTGCAACCAGCCGACACCAAAAAATGCCCACCTGCACTCGTTTGATGAAAATAAATTGATTCAATATTTCGAGCAAAAAGACAGGAAACAAGTAAAACATTACATTTTCGGTAATAAGGCTTTGCTTGTACTCAGAACATATACTATCCTGCAATTTTTGCCTATTGGATTATGGAAATTTATAGACAGAATCGCAAGTTTCATCATGAATAGGAAGAATCATATAATAATAAAATATCAAAATAATGATAAAAAATGAAAATTACAATTATTTTCAAAATTTTGCGTAGTATATCAATATAATTTTGGAGAATTAAGATGAATAATAGATTTACAGCCGTCATTAAACAAGACGGTAAATTTTGGTTCGGGTGGATTAAGGAAATTCCAGGAGTAAATTGCCAGGAGAATTCTAAAGAGGAACTGATGGAAACTCTGAAAGTAACATTATCGGAAGCTCTCGAGTTTAATAATAAATAGCAAGTAATTACGTATATTCTCTTTTTATAATTAAAGGTTGGAACTATGCGAGCAGCAATACTATCAGCAGAATCGGAAAGCGATTTTAATTTAATCATGGAGCTATCAAAAAAGTTGAAGTTGAACACTCAGATTTTAACAGATGAGGAGTTGCAGGATTTAGGCTTGTACAAAGCAATGAAATCTGAAAGAACCTATGAATATGTTGATACAGACTCTTTTGTTGAGAATATGAGAAAATGATTGTTAAAATTGATAAATCTTTTGAAAAGGATACAAGAGAAATTACAGATAAAAGAATCAGAACTAAGATTGCTGATATTATCGAACTTTGTAAACAATCTGAAAGTTTAAATCAAATTCGCAATATTAAGAAACTTGTTACATTCGACAATTATTATAGAATTAAAATAGG
>JBEKWK010000351.1:0-4026 GCA_049513175.1 FCB group bacterium | reverse complement strand
CTACAAAGGTATGGGAATACCGGCATTTTCCTGATATTTATTTTGATGCTATGGGTAGTGCTATAAGGTATCCTAATGGCAATACATTGATTAATTGGGGTGGCTCTATAATAACGGAGGCTAAACCTGATCAATCTTTATCCTTTGAAATGAATTATAAAATGGAACCTGTTTCCATTCACAATGACTCAAATGTTGTTCCTATATCTGCAGCCAAAATTTACAGGGCATACAGGGTTTTAACCAAAATGAATGCAGTTTCTAAGATTATAAACGACACAACTGATTATTCCTATAACGATGCTCAGTACCTGACCGGAGTCACAATATCGGTTAAATCTATAATAGGCTCAGTCCTGTCAACTATTGAAAAACATAATTATGCTCCGCCAACAGGCGATTTTGCTGACTCTGATTTCACTTCCATTTTGCCTTACAGGTGGGTTTTCAGTAAGAATAGTTTCTTTTCAGGTATATCAGGAACTATTAAAATTAAAGCAAATACTTTGAATAACCTGGACCAACCTCAAAAAACCGCCATTTATAAAAGAGACAAAGAAGCTTTTGGTTTATTCCGGGAATTAAAAACAACTTACAATTCTGAAACAGGCGAAATAACCGCTGATTTCATAGGTACCGGAGAATTCACAATCGGGTCAAAAGTATTAGATAACCCGGCTTTGAGTAAACCTCCGGATAATGCGACTGATTTACCCGGAAGCGGACAACTGCAATGGAACAAATTACAGGCGGCGGAAGAATACCGTCTGCAGGTTGCAAAATCCAATGACTTCACAGATAATTTTATTGATACGGTGGTAGGCAATCAAACTCAATACCTTTATAAAAATTTAATTCCGAAAACTAAATATTTTTGGCGTGTCCGCGGAATTAATCCTGTTGACACATCCCAATGGTCATCTACTTATGCATTCACAGTTGGAAATAACTTGCCAGCCGGCATAAATGATAATATAATACCGGATAATTTTGAAATCTATCCTAATCCTGTTTCTGACAATGCTGTTATTCATTATAGCCTTAATGAAACCGCTAATGTAAGTATTACATTATACAATTCACTTGGGAATATGGAAGAAAAAATAACCGAAGAAAATCAACCAGCGGGCGAATACAATCTTGATTTAAATACTACAAATCTATTACCGGGTATTTACTTTATGACAATGAATACCGGAATAAAATTATTTACAGAAAAATTTATTGTAGCAAAATAAGTTAAATCAGTTGTCAGTTCTCGGTTTTCAGTTGTCAGTAAACAGTTGTCATGCTGAGCGTAGCGAAGCATCCATATTCACCTTTTGAGTCTGGTTACTAATCTACTGAGACAGTGTGAAAACGTATTTATTCTGTCTTTCCCGCGAAAGCGGGAATCCATAAAACCGCATGAATACCGGATTCCAACTTTCGTTGGAATGACAACTTTAATTATTCCTTGACTTTTCACACAGTCTCTCCTGCTTAGTAAACCAAACCAAGATGTTCCCAGGCAGGAGCTTGGGTACAAGAAAAATTTATAATTTATTTAATAAAAATTAAAAAAAATTTTCCACATGCAATAAACCTTTTTGTTAATATAGTGTCTAAGTGTAACTATAATTATTATTAATTTTTATAAAGGAATATTTATGAATAAAAAAAGACTCAATTTTGTAATTTTGTTAGTATTTCTTTTTAGTGTGCAATTCATGTATGCACAATGGCAGGCGGCAAGTACAGGCTTCCCTGTTGATAATATGCAGTCAATCACAGCAATTATCAATTCCGGCAACAATTTATTTGCAAGCACAGCCGGATTAGGAGTATTTATGTCCACCGATGACGGTGCAAACTGGTCTCCGGTTAACAATGGGCTTGTAATTAGTTCAGTCAAATGTCTCGCATTAATTGGAAACAGAATATTTGCAGGGACAAGCGACAGCTCTATTTTTATTTCTACAAATAGCGGGGCTAACTGGTTTGTTTCAGGTAATGGCTTGGATAATGCCGATGTACGTACCATATTTGTAAATGGTAATGACATTTATTTAGGTTCTTTTGGAAATGGTGCCTATAAAAGCACGGATAACGGAATGAATTGGATGCATATTGACTCATTGGATTATGGATATTTTCTCAGTTTCGCAAAAGTGGGAAATAATTTATTTGCAGGTACATATAATTCATCAAGCGGAGATATCTATATTTCTTCTGATAATGGAATGAACTGGATTCTTACAAATGCGAGCTGGGCTGATACTACGGTACTCTCCCTTGCCGGACATGGCAATAATATATATGCCGGAACAGACGGCGGCGGCATACTTTATTCAACCAACAACGGCAACAATTGGACTATCATCAATAACGGGCTAAGAGGTTTATCGGTTGAATGTATAATATTTTATGGAACTTATATAATTGCAGGAACAGAGGATGGTGTTTATTTCAGTTCAAATAATGGCACTAACTGGTATGAGATAAGTCAAGGTTTAACAGATACTTATATTCACACACTCTTAATTAAAGGCACAACCATCTATGCAGGCTCAAATAGTGGAGGAATATTTAAAGCAAACTTATCGGCTTTCGGCATTATGGCAGTAAATGATTTGACAGATGCAGATAATATCTCTATGTTTCCCAATCCCGTAAACGATAAGCTTTTCGTTAGCTATTCATCGGGGCTGGCATCTATATATTCGATAATTATAATAAATAATCTCGGTGTTCCGGTGATTGAAAAAAATAATATTCCGGTAAGCAATAATTCAGTTGAAATAAACACAAGCGGATTGGCAACAGGCGTTTATTTCTGCACAATCAGGTCGGGAAATAATACGCAAACGAAGAAATTTGTAATTATAAGATAAGTCAGATATTACATACGTACTCAATGTTATTTGATTTTCTTAGAACACCCGATTACGGTCGGGTGTTTTGTTTAAAGCCTTTAGTAACGAAATCCTTCCTGATTGCCAATGTTTATCTACCACCGGAGGGAGGATAACTACTAACTGAAAACAGTTTTCAGAAAGAATGGATTCTTCATTTCACTCAGAATGACGATTTCTTACTAACAACTTACAACTGTCAACTGACAACTGATTTATCCTTTTTATCCTTTTTTTCTATTTTTCTAATTGTTAAATATAGTGCCACGGCTAATATAGTTACTATAATAGTAACTATTCCCAAGCCTTTGCGTCTGAAATAATAATCATCTATCGCAGCACGCCCGGCAGTTTTAGCTTTTGTAGTTATGTTAAAGCCCGTCTGGATGTTCTCGTCGAACTGTTTGAAATCGGCAAGATGTACTATAGTCCTTGTTTCAATCAGAGCCTGCTTTACGTCTTTTATAGTAAATGCCGCATCGGACACATCCATACCCAGACGATTTGCTTCATTCAAAGCCAATTGGGCATAATTCTGCTCGGATTTTAAGCTATCGAGCATTTTTCTCATTTTCATTGCGACAAAATAACCTTTATCCGATGGGGTATTTTTATGGCATTTTGCACAGGTAGCGTTATTGCCGACCCCGAGCATATTATCGGTTGCCGGATAAATTCCATGGTTCCCATGACAGGTTTCGCATTCAGGCAAATTCTGCTTGTCAAAAGCTACTTTATGAGGACTTTTTGAAAATAAATCCGCATTCAAATTGTGGCATGTACCGCATACATTGGAAATAGACTCAATCCCTGGAGGTACAGCACCGTGATTGCCATGGCACGAATTACACGAAGGAGCATTCAAATCCTGCTTCTTGAGCAGGGCAACGCCATGAACACTCGATACAAACTGTGAATATTGATTTGTCGGGATATTATATTTAGCCATTTTACCCGCATTGCTATGGCAGTTGGAGCAAACTTCAGGAATATTCAAAGGATATACGGATGCCTTCGGGTCTTTGACGTGCCTGATTCCGTGATTACCGTGACAGCTTACGCACTCTGCGACAGTTATATCCCCATTTAGAATTTGCTGACCATGGACACTTGTATAATATTTGGCAACCTG
>JBEKWK010000350.1:0-4026 GCA_049513175.1 FCB group bacterium | reverse complement strand
ATATGAGGAGTGGCAGTATCAACGGGATAGAATAGCAAAATTATACTCTCTTTCTACACAACAACTCAAAGAAAAAAAAATTAATCTTGATTCAATAGTCAATGATGCTAACGACCGTGAAAAAGAACTTAGCAAATTATCCGACGTTTTCGCAAAAGAATATGAAAAAAAACAGGTAAAATGGGAAGATGTTCAAAATGCTTTGAAACTCGATGAAGCAGCAGTTGAAATCATTAGATTCAGGTATAGTATTAAAGGGCATTTTACAGATACGGTTTATTATGCTGCACTGATTAACAGGAGGAGACTTCCTCCACCTGCTCCCAAAAGCTCAGGAGATATGAGAATTGTTCTACTTACAAATGGTAATGATTTGGAGACCGCTTCAGTTCTGAATTATAATAAGAATGTAATGAATAAATCTCAGGATTATGATTCATATAACTTATTCTGGGCGGCTATAGCAAAAGAGCTTTACGGAATTAAGAAAGTATACTTCAGTCCCGATGGTGTCTATAACCAGCTCAATCTTAACACAATTTACAATCCGGCAACACAGAAATATGTAATTGATGAAATTGATATTCATTTGGTGGGAAGCACAAGAGATTTGGTTAACAATACTCAAAATCTTACTTCACCATTAGTAAAATCGGCAGAACTGTTTGGTGACCCCAAGTTTAATCTCGACAGTACAGAACATTTACAATTGACAAGGAATTATACAAGAACAGATATGGCAAACATTGACAGGGGAGTACTCGATAGTCTGACTAAAAGAGGCGGCATATCTCCATTACCCGGAACAAGAAAAGAGGTTGAGAATATCGGTGAATTATTAAAACAGCAGAACTGGGACGTAAAATCTCACCTTGGAGATGAAGCTCTTGAAGAGGCATTAAAATCTGTAAAGAATCCGGGTATACTCCACATAGCCACACATGGTGTATTTATGAAAGATATTGAAAATACCAATGAGAGTGGGAGAGCTTTCGGTATGGATACAAAAAGATATATAGAAAACCCATTATTAAAGTCAATGCTCTTATTTGCCGGTGCTGAAAAAACAATCAATAACCAAGGGAAAAACTTTTCAGACATAAGGTTAGACGACGGCTTATTAACGGCATACGAAGCACAAAACTTAAACCTCGATAAAACTGACCTGGTAGTCCTGTCAGCATGTGAAACAGGCTTAGGTGAAATAAAGAATGGTGAAGGTGTTTACGGGCTTCAAAGGGCGTTCATACAAGCCGGTGCAAAATCCCTGATAATGAGCCTATGGAACGTCAGCGATGAAGCCACACAGGAACTTATGACAACTTTTTACAAAGAATGGCTGAGCGGAAAGTCCAAGCGTGAAGCTTTTAAAAATGCACAGCAGGAAATAAGAGCAAAATATAAAGACCCATATTACTGGGGTGCGTTTGTTATTGTAGGAGAGTGAACTTTAATTACTAATTAAGAATTAAAAATTACTAATTTAAGATTAAACATGAAAGAGAATATAATTCAAGAAAAATCCTTCAGTTTTGCTAAAAGAATAGTGAAATCGTATCAATTTCTGACCAATAAAAAGAAAGAATTTGTACTTTCTAAACAATTATTAAGAAGCGGGACCTCTATTGGTGTAAACGTTGAAGAAGCTATCGGAGGACAATCAGTAAATGATTTTATCTCTAAAATAAGTATTGCATATAAAGAATGCAGAGAAACTAAATATTGGATAAAATTATTATCAGAAACCGGATATTTAACACTAGTTCAAGGTGAATCATTACTAAAGGACTTAGATGAATTATTGAAAATTATTACCAGTATCCAGAAAACCTCAAAAAATAACATTAGTAATTAGTCTTTAATAATTAGTAATTATTGAACTGGGGTGCTTTTGTTATGGTAGGAGAGTGAAGATTAATTACTAATTGAGTAGAAAAAGATATGATTTCAAAAAATATTTTCCTTATTTTGGAAACATTTTGTAATTTAAATACGTATAAGATAACAAATTAACTAAGCACTCATACATCAGGAGTTTTTAACATGGCTGAAAATCAACAAAACGTGCCTCCCGTGCCGCCGCCGCCGTACTATATGTATCCGCAAAGGAAAACAAGATGGTGGATTCCGGTTGCTATAATTGGAGGTATTCTTCTTGTAGGTATCATTTTTATAGGGATAATTGTCGGCTCTATAGGGGCTTCTTTTTCTTTCAACAAAGAGCCTGTTTCGATTAAACAAAATTCAATACTTTATCTCGATTTGGGAAAAATAGTGTCGGAATATCCCGCAAGCAGTCCTTTCGACTTCCTTCAAAGCGGCTCAAAAGCCTCGTTCCTCGATATTGTCGAGGCAATTAAACGGGCAAAAACCGATAACCGGATTGACGGTATTTATTACAAAGCTTCATTAGGGCAAATCGGATTCGCCAAAGCTAAGGAAATACAGGATGCCCTTGCAGATTTCAAGACATCAGGCAAATTTATTTATGCCTTTCTCGAAACAGGCAGAGAGATTGATTATTACTTAGCATTGCCGGCAGATAAAATCTTCACATCCAGCGAAGGAATTATCGAAATCAACGGCTTCGGAGTATCTTCTGTTTTTATGAAAGGATTATTCGAAAAGCTGGGGATTGACTTTTACGTGCTGGGTTTTGAAGATTTCAAATCTGCCGGAGAACAGCTTTCGAGGAACAATTTCAGCGATTCGGCAAAAAAACAGCTAAGGGTGATTTTACAGCAAAGATATGATATGTTCCTCGATGCTGTCGTAAAATACAGGAAAATGGATAAGGAAAAAGTAAAGGATGCTATGGACAGAGGCGTCTATACTGCCGATTCACTTCTGGCACTCGGTTTCGTGGACAGTTTAATCACTGAAAGCAATCTTAAGGAAATGCTGAAAGACATGACCTGCAAAACCGGAACTGATAAAAACAAGAAATGCAACTGCAAAGAAAAGCTCAATTTAGTCAGTATCGGCAATTATATTAATGCCCCATCAGGGCAAAAATCTAAATTTGCAGACAAGAAAAAGCAAATCGCAATTATTTACGGTGTAGGTGCAGTTATGGATGACGGTAGTTCCGGTCCATTCTCCCAAGGTTCAATGATAACTCCGAAAGTGTTTATCAAAAATCTGAAACAGGCGAGGGAAGACGATAATATAAAAATAATCATACTCAGAATTGACAGTCCCGGCGGCTCTGTTATGGCATCCGATGATATCTGGGAAGAAATTATAAAAACCAAAAAAGTCAAGCCGATTTATGCGTCAATGAGTGACGTCGCCGCTTCGGGAGGATATTATATCCCAATGGCTTGCGACACGATTATAGCACATGAAGCGACAATTACAGGCTCGATAGGAGTAATTCTTGCAATTCCAAATCTCAGCCGTATGTATAACAAAATTTATGTCGGGGTTGATACGGTTTCTGTAGGTAAATCTGCTCAATTTATGAATCCGGCATATCCGTTTACGGATAAAGACAAAGCTATGCTCTATACTCTGGCAAAGGGAGTGTACGACAGATTCTTGAATAAAGTCGCCACAGCCCGACATAAAACTTACGATGAGGTAAGAGCTATTGCCAAAGGAAGAGTCTGGACAGGTGCCGACGCTTATAAACTCGGGCTTGTGGACGTTCTCGGCGGTATGGAAGAAAGTATAGCACTTGCAAAAAAGCGTATCGGCATTCCCGAAGATACTAAAGCTTATGTAAGAATATTCCCGAAGAGAGAAGAAGGCTTCGATGCAATATTAAAGCTCTTCGGAGGCGGGGATGAAGAGGATGAAGAATGTTCCGTAACAGATTATACCAAGACTTTATCGGAAATACTTAATATTAAGCAAGATAATGTAATGCAGGTGTACAATGTAATGCCGGACGACTTCAAACACCAGGTAAATTATTTCCTGAATCTTTTCTACATGTCAAAGACAGAACGTGCCTTAATGGCAATGCCTTATTATATAGACGGCAATTAAAAATATATTACCTCGTTCCCAAGCTCCCGCTTG
>JBEKWK010000349.1:0-4038 GCA_049513175.1 FCB group bacterium | reverse complement strand
CAGGAGTTAATTCAAGATAATTAATATTTTTATATTTATTTTTTCTAAATAGATTCACAAGTCCGATTATTATTCGTTGGTAATAAAATCAAATAAATTATAAACAAACAATTTAATAAATTTTTATGAAATATTATGTTTCATTAATAAAAAAGCCCTCAAATTAATAGAGGGCTTTATATAAAACTTTTTTCATTTATTTCAATTTTGAGATTTGCATAGCTTCGGGAAATAATTCGATGGCTTTTTTCAATTGCCTGTCCACACTGCTGAATATCTGTTGTGCTTTAGACCTGCTCCATACCCTTATTGCTATATAATATTTCATTTCCGTTTTGATATAATCTTCATCTTCTTTATATAGTTTTTCATCCCATTTGATATCTTTGCTCTCGACTAATTTCCTGAAATCTGAAATCATGGCATTTGTTATTTCATAATTTCTCACATAATCGAGAAAATTTACCTCATATTTTTCTTTTATTTCCGCACCTTTTGATTTTAAATATGTATCGGTAAATTCATTGAATAAATCTTTGCCAAAAATTTGTCTGGTTAAATGGTTGATAGTATCTTGCTTAACTATATAGTCAGGTGTGATACCGCCTCCGCCAAATACCGTACGTTTTCCTTTTGTTTTATATAAAGGTAAAGAATCAAAGAAAACATAATCTTTATCTTTTATCGGGTCTTTTCCTTTATTTAAGCTATCAACCTGAGCCTGGATTTTCTCAATTGGATCTTTTATGTAAGAACCTTCCTCAAGTTCCAAACGACCTGCAAGATGGCGGTATTTGTCTTTATCTTTGTATGACCTTTGAATACATCTGCCGGAAGGTGTATAATATTTGGAAATTGTCAGCCTGTATGCGGAGCCGTCACCAGTCTGATACTGTCTTTGAACCAAACCTTTTCCGAATGAAGTCGTGCCAACTATAAGTCCACGGTCTAAATCCTGGATTGCTCCTGATACAATTTCGCTTGCAGAAGCAGAACCTGCATCAATAAGGACAATTAAAGGAATATCTTCAAATTCGCCGCCCTTTGTGCCAATATATACTTCATCGAATTCACTTCTTCTGCCTTTAGTATAAACGATAGTATCTCCGCCTTTAATGAATTCATCTGCCATCAGGTAAGCCTGGGCAAGGAATCCGCCGGGATTATTTCGCAAATCAAGGATAAGCTTTTTCATACCCTGATTTTTTAATTTGTTCAAAGCATCCATTAATTCATTATGAGTCGTAGCAGAAAAGCGGTTTATTTCCACGAAACCTATATCTGTACCATCAATTATATATTGTGCGTCTATGCTGTAAAGAGGTATTTTATCCCTTGTAATTACATAGTGTAATAGTTCCTTTGATGCAGCTCGTTTTATGTCAATGGCTACCTTCGTGCCTTTTGGACCTTTTAATTTCTTAGGTACATCATTTCTATCTATACCAATAACATCAATGCCGTCAATTTTAACTATTTTATCCCCTGCTAAAATTCCAAGTGCTTCACTGGGACCTCCGGGTATTGGTGAAACGATTGTGATGGTGTCATTTATCATATCGAACTCAACACCTATTCCGTCGAAACTACCCTGGAAATCTTCATCTACTTTTTTCATTTCTTCTGCAGGTATGTAAACGGAATGAGGGTCAAGCTCTTCGAGCATCCCTTTGATTGCGGCTTCCACTAATTTTTTGGTGTCTACATCTTCGACATAGTTTTTATCTGCTGTGCTGAGTATATCCTGGAATTTTTTAATCTGATGATAAATGTTATCCTGCGATTTTAGCGGCTGAATATAGTTGCCTATTAAAAATCCTATTACGATTGCAAGAATAAGTTGAAAGTACTTGTGCATGATTTCTGCTTTCTAAAAAATTTGTTTATTGAATTATTACATTTTTTTATTTCAAAATTATAATGTTTTTTCTAATTTCCTGTAGTAAAATTACAAAAGTATTAAATTGTTTTAATTTGACGTTATAACAAACAATCTAATGTAATGCATGAAATTTAGTCAATGTGGTAAGATTAAAAGTAAATCATTTAATAAAAATATTATCATTTTATTATAAGGAGAAATCGCGATAAAATCTGTTTATCGGTCTGCATTTGATAAATTACCGGTCCTTGATTATACAAGCTTAAGTCAACTTTTATTTCATAAACTCCGGCGGATAATTTTTCATTAACAAATGTATTAAGGTAGTTACCGTATATATCAAAAAGATTAATCTTAACAAGTACATCATCGGGAATGCCAAATCTTATTTTCGTGAAATCCATAACCGGATTTGGAAAATTCTGGTCAAGATAATAGTAATGGGGAATATCATTAATAATGATTTTTACCGGTACATTACAATTAGAATTTGAGGTAAGAATCATTGGGTCACCTCTTCCTATAATTGGAATTGAGTCATTGACACAGTTAATTAAATCAAAAATTAAAGTGTCACTTACTGCATTTGTATCATATGTCAAAGGACTGAAGCACAATATCATTGGCTTAGATTCTTTGGGCATTATTATAAATGGGAACTGAGTTTGGGGTATAGAAAATATCAGATTATTTGTAAGCCTTGTATCTGTCAATGTAATAGGAAGCAAACCATAATTATATAAAATAATCGAATCGCATTTCAAATCACCTATTGATATATTGCCAAAATCATAGAATGGATTTGCGGCTGTTATGCCTTGTGCAGTTAAAGTGAATGCCGGCAGTGTATCGGAAATAGTGCTTATATGACCGGCAGAATCGGTTGCCGAGATTTTATAAATAGCGTTTTGATATGGGTCAATTGGTAAAACATTAAATTGAATTCCTTTTGGAAGAAATTCATTTATTGTAATTCTACAATTTACCGTATCGGTAATTTGATATGATTCTATTCCAAAATCCGTAGGCAACGAGTCTGTAAAAACCAATTGAATTTTACTGTCACATGGGTCGGCAGATTTTGTGATTTTAGGATTATTTCTATCTGACATAAAATCTAATTTCAATGCCATAATATTTCGTACTCCGCAATCGTTTGCGAGCAATAAAGTGTCTATATAGCTACTGTCCACAGGCGAAGAAAAACATATTGTCAATGTATCCTTTTGATTTGGCAAAAGAGTTTTAGGAGTATTATAATTTATTGTGAAATTAGACCCATTCTTAAGAGAAAGCTGATTTACCGTGCGTGGAAATTTACCGTAATTTTCAATGACAAAAGGAATACAATGCGTTGTTCCTGTTCTGAATAACTGATTATAATAATAAAGAGAATCCGGATTATGATATGACAGAAGTGATAATGTAAATCCGGGAATAGAGAAATCATGATTAGAAGTTAATCCTACAGAATCCTGGGCTATTATAGAAAAACTGCCGTCCTCATATATGTTCTTAAGGCTTGCAGAAAAGCTTACGGAAGGGATATATTTTGTAAAATTTTCTATATTTACATTTACATTAACTTGCGATTGAACTGGAGACTGAACAAAATCTATGTGAGAATCTGTAATAGTAGTATCGTAAACAACTCCTTGAACAGAATAGCATGTATCTAAGAAAGTAATTTGAGGTGGTTGAAAATCTATTACTCTAAAACTCATTCCGCCTATATATCCATAAGAATTTGCAGAACCGTAACCATATATATAAATTCCAAAATTCTTTTTTGAATTAGCCGTGTGGACTCCATCCTGTACCTTGATATTAGCATAATAATAATTTGATGTAGGTATTTGTTTAAATCCCGCTTTAGGCAGAGGGAAACCGTCTAAAAATATCGAATCCAAACCATCCTGCGGAGCAACTATTCCAATATATTGTTCGGTATATACAGGATTATAATCATCATTGAAAAAATTATATTCCCATGCCTGGACATTGATAACCCTATAACTATTCATAAATTGTTCTTGAGGTGGTATAAGCATCTCAAATGGGTCTCCGGGTAAAGTTGTATTAGTTGTGCCGGATGTTTTTTTAAATTGAGCAACCATAATAGGTTTTGAAGCCGTAACTTTTGCAGCATTAACCAA
>JBEKWK010000348.1:0-4038 GCA_049513175.1 FCB group bacterium | reverse complement strand
CTATTGTTTCAACAATCTTGAAATCTGCAATATTAACTTTATCTATTTGTTGAAGTGTAAGATATGATACATAAATATGTTTCAAATCTGGTGTAAATTTCATATAAAAAGGATTGTCATTCAATTTCATGCTTCTCTCTACTTCACCTGTATATGGATTTAACTGAAGCAAGTTGTTTGAGTAATTATCGTCTTTAGTATCTACAATTACAAATGCTTTATGATTTATATCATCATATATTACTTGAGTCGCATTTATGGGTACTTTTATGGTTTGCGAATAGCATAATCCATAAAATAATACAAAGAATAATATCAGGATCGTTTTCATCAATATACTACTATCTTTTTTATACATAAAATTGAGTTATTGTGAGGGTTAACAACTTTTATATAATAAATACCTGGTTCAAAATTTCTTATGTTGATTTCTTGATTTTCAAGATTTGATTCCCTTGTGGCTATTAAGTCACCTAAAAGGTTAAAGATTTCAATTTTATTCAGTTCCTGGTTACCTGATATAAATATTTTGTCTCTAGTAGGATTTGGATAAATTTCTATTTCTTCAAATAATTTATTTGTTATTCCAGTTTCTATTCGTTCTGTTTCAATAATATCAATATAAAAGTTACCGTAATCCTTGCCTAGTAATATTGCGAATTTGTTTTCATCTATTATCTCAAGTTTTAATATCATCATTAATTGATTAAATGTGTATTCTCTTAAAAATAAAGACTTAAATGCTTGAAAATTATGTTTGTCATAGAAAGTTAGATATAAGGAATCGCTTTTATAGTTTGGGTACACAAAAGCATCATGTATTTCTGAAAAAGCAAAACCATACATATCATCGATAAAATCGTTTTTACATTTGCCTAGATATCTTAAATCATAAATGTTTTTAGCGTCTATTATCATTCCTTCGGCAACAAATAAAGTATCATTGTGGACTTTGAAATTATTTCTGTATGTGCCATTGATCTCAATGAGATTTTTAAAAGTATCTTGAATTTCTAAACCATCATCAAGTATTTTCATAGTTGTAAAAACGCTACTATTGCTAGTTTGCTGATGTCCGATTAAATAAGAGCTATTTAAAACTGGTTCGATACAACTTGGAAATTCGGGAGGATTAATTTTTTTTGGTTGGATTTTATCATCTTTGTATAGTACAATACCATCCCAGTTAAAAATACCACGAGCTTGTTGGGTAATAGCTAATTTATTGTTTTCATTAGGGAAAACTGTGAAATTATAACTTATTATTTGTGAATTAAGTATATTACCACTATTTGTTTGTCTAGATTGTCCTAGATAAATTTCCTTGTCAATATTAAATAAATTTAGATCAATTCGTTTAACAAAAGGTATTGCGCTGAAGGATATCCATGCATAGTTTTCATCAGTAGTCAGCCTGAGCATATTTGGTTGACTGCCTACATATAAGGATCTCTCAATTGCCCCGGTTGAGGGATTTATTTCAATTAGTCTGTTCCCATATGCAGTATCCATTACATCAATGACAGCATATAATTTGTCATTTTTTTTACTAAATACGACATCTGCAGTGATATATGGCAGAGAAATTATATTGCTACTATAAAGATTTTGTACTAAAACAAATAAAATAAATATTATAATTATTTTTTTCATATGACTAAAAATTTAACCGAAATTGTAAAAAATAATCATTTATATAATTTTTCTAAATATCACCTTTGCTAGATTTTTTCATCATATTTTTTTTAAAAAAGTTTAAAAATAGCATTTATAGCACAATGTTCTCTTTTCAACTACACATATAAATTCACTTTTGCAATTTTTCATTTGACTCAATATAAAAATATCAATTTTATTAAAGACAATAACAAAATTTATATTATGTTTTTTATTTTCCTCTAAAAAAAATTTAAATCGTCATTTTTTTGAGACTTTTACATAGTTTCAAAAATACAAATATAATCTTTCAATGTAAAAGGTAATAGATGTTTTATTAGTGTAAAAGGTGTACACCTTCAGAATTAAGCATACCCAAATGCCATAAAAATATATAGAACAAACGATAAGCGAATAGGCGTTAGGGACAATAGAGGATAAACTTCAGAACTGAAGCGTGTTAGATAAGTAATATTTTATGAAAAGCATCTCGCCTACTTAAAAATTCCGGTTCCACGGTTTGGCATTTGTTACAACAGGTTTGAACGCACCGAATTTGCTTACATAGCGTCCTTCTCCGAATTTTTTATCATAAAAAGCAGCAAAACGTAATGCCGGTTTTAGCATATCCGGATTCATTTCACGTTTTTCAGTGTACAAAGCTTCTCTTTCATTAATCAGATTCTGTGGCAGGAACTGAAAAGGCTGACAGACGGGATAAACTTTCTCTATCAGAAATTCAAACAATTCCTGTGATTGCCACATCAAATCATTTTTTATCTGGTACTCAAATGTCGGATGCTTTAAAATATCCGGAAAATCCATGTCATAGTATTTTTTAAATAATCTTTCACGCTGGCGGAAAATACCAGGTTGTGTATCTTTTGTATATTTTATGGCTTTTTGGGGATTATCTGCCAAACTCCATGGTTCAATATAAGGAGCTTTGCTCACGTGAGCCAGACTCCAGTTGTAAAGGTCCCAAAGCATAGTTTCCCAGCGGTCTGTAATGTTTTTCCATTGAATAATAGACGGTTCAAACTCATGGTCTATGCGGCGATGACCAAAATTGATTTCATCGAGGTTGGGAATACCGAATTTCGATTTTGCACCTAACTCATCAAATAAATCTAATTTTCTTTTGGCTTTTTCAACATCATGCGGACAGGTTGACATTGCTTTATAAAATTCATATAAATATTCATATCCTTCACGTGCAACAACACTGCCTTCCATAGCTTTGTCCAAACCTTTTTCCATTTGAATCCTGAGATATCTCGGGAAAGTCATGCCCGGCTCTTCTCCAAGTGCAATCAGGTCTTCTATAGGTTTTATAACACCTTCATCATTTATTAAAGTTTCGATTTCAATAGAATTATCAACTGCATCAGGAATCTTAGCAGTCTGTTTCCTGTTGATTTCGATGGCTTCTTCCTTTGCGGCACGAATTCGTTTAATTGCATCACGCAATGCATCGAGGTTTTGTTTAAGCAAATTTTCATCGCTATAAGCGAGATTTGAACTTGCGGTAGAAGCCTGATCACTCAATACCTTCCCATAATAATCGCTAAACTTACCATATAAATTCTCCTGCATGACCTGCCCGTTAAAAGCGTTCATATCGTCATGTATGTTTGCTAATTCTTTCATGCGGTCAAATACCTGGTACATTTTGTCAGCATCTTCACTACTGATATTTTTTGATTTTATTTCGTTGACCATATTTTGGAAAGTGCCCAAAATTGCGTCCGACATCATTGGGTCGAGTGGCATAATATTATAATTAACGATTAGTAATAGATTTGTATTTTTTTAATTGCTCGGCGACATGCTCATCTTTATAGGGCAGGAGCCTCCTGTGATGGTGTTCAGTAATAATATCAGGTGTAAGTTTCCAGTTCTCCTGCCAGTGACTGTTGTTTTCTTCGAGCCTGGCAACATTCTCTTTAATACTTTCTTTATTTGAGTTCGCTGCTTCCATCATATCTTGCTTATATTCATCAGGAACGACAGCGCTTTCATATATTTCAACATTGTCTATCAAGCCCCAATCGTAATGGAATTGCCTGTTTGCCTCATCCATTGTTATTTCAATCATGCATTTATTTTCTTCTTCGTTTACCATGGTTATCAAGTCCATGACATTATCAAATGTATCCACTTTTTCAAGTATTCTGTTTGAAGCATGCACTCGTACAATTTCCTTCAAGTCATTATAAAAAGCTTGCTCCATCAGGTACTTGTCTTTAGTTAAGGCATTAGCACATTTATGATTCAGATTGCCTATTTTCGTTCTGAATTCTTCCATTTCGTTGCAACTGAGGAATGCATCCCTAAGGTTTTTTTCAGCTTCATAGGAGTTACGGTAATTAGGATTGTCTG
>JBEKWK010000347.1:0-4041 GCA_049513175.1 FCB group bacterium | reverse complement strand
CCCACAATGCTTATTACGTTGCCCATTTTAATATTTACAAGGTTTAAGGCTTCTTTTTCTCCATTTTTTCCAATACCGCCGATAATCGTAATCTTCTCAATTTCCATTTTGTTACCACACTAATTTTTTAATCGTTGCAATGAAACAACATATAATTTACAAAAGTAAACTTTTTTTTTGTTTTTTTAATAAAGTTACAAGAACCTAATTCAACTTAATAAAAAAAGTTAATATATGGATGATAAAATAAATTTTTATTTTATTTATAATGGTTTTGTCTTTGGTCGGGAGTTGACTTTTGAATTTTACACTGTAGTCAGGAGGATTTCTCCTCCTGACTACAAACGATATTCTAATATTTCACGAATTTGCTGACTTGATTGCCTACCTTTACAAAGTAAAAGCCGGGGGCAAGTGACGAGACATCGAGATTGTCCGTATAATTCGATTCGAGAACTTTTATTCCTTCTATAGAGAATATTTGAATTTTATCTGTAGTTCCTATGTTCAAATAATTAAGAGTAATAAAATCCGAACTAGGATTTGGCGAAACGGTCAAATTACCGTTTGTAGGATTATCCGGCGAGCCGGGCTGTCCATCCCATGGTACCGGAACAAATGCTTCGCATAAAGAGAAATAAGACACTCTGCCGGAACATTCTCCCATCAGTAAATGCAATCCGTCATTTGATACAATTATATTTGAATTATTCGCATCGAGCGGATTCCTGAAGTAACTTTTACTGCAAGATGATTTGTTTGTATAAATATTATAAACCGCACTCGATTGGTCACTTAAATAAACCCAGTATTTCCAGCTATCATGCGAAAATTTTAAATCTAAAGCCGGTTTATTAATTATATTTACTGTGTGACCTGTGCTAATGTCCCATAAAAAGGTTTTCCCGGTTGTTGTGGGGAAACCCATTTGATATATTGTTGCAAGGAACTTGCCATCTGGAGTAATGTCAAGGGCTGACATTGATGAAGTTCTTGCACTGTCCATATTAGTGGAAGAATTTAAATTGCCCGTTCCTATGTCATATTTATATACTGTAAATAGAGAGTCAACAGCAAAAAGTTGTTTATTGTCCCCGCTCATTTTGAGTAGGTATTTCCCCGGAATATTTTTTGCGACAGCATTTTTTACAACTCCGTCAGGATAGCTCATAAATAAGAGATAATCATTGGTTTCAGCTATTACATTATTCGAAGTATCGCATACCAGGTTTATAATGTTTCCATGATTAGTTGTCCATGTTGACAGGACAGAATCTTTTGTATAATCAAAAATATTAATTATTGTTCCATTAACTTCCAGGATATTATGGTCGGCAGGTGTGAATATGGTTCTGTCTCCATTATGAAATTGTCCCAAAAGATTGCCTGTGGCGACATCCCAGACATTAACTAAACTATCCAAATCCTGGCTCATTGCAATATTGCCGTCTTTTGATAGCGAAGTGCCTGTTATCGAATTAAGGTGTACATTGGGGATTGTGGCTATGTATTTATAATTTTTCATATCCAAAATTCGCATATAACTTAAACTAATATTTGTAGCAGTGCAGGAAAGCAGTTTTTGGAAATAAAATATTCCTTTGTCGAGATTGCTTGTGAGTGGCACGTGCTGAACTGTAGCCTTATAAATATTTTCCACTAAGCCAGCGAGTTTTTGAGCTTGTCCCAATGTGCAATCATAAATTATCAAATCGGACTTGCTGTCAACCATTATATGATTCGTATCGTTGAATTGAAATACAGAATTTGGATACCCCTCGTATGAATAAAAAGGTAAAAATTTATTTGTAGCGACATTATATACCTGGAACTTTGGATTATTGTCGTTGAATGCAATATAATTTCCGTTGTTGCTTATTGCCATGTTGAGAATTGACAGGAAATTCGGCGATTCCGGCACGCTGAAGGTCTGCTTCTGGCTTGACAAATCCCAGCCTTTCATTTGAGACGCTGAATTTATTAAAGTAAAATATTTCCCGTTTTGTGAGAGAGCCACATTTGTATTTCGCATATCTTCCGTAATCAGGAATTCTGAATTAGATTGTCCAGTTTCGAGACTCCATTTCTTTATTCTGATTGTATCTCCCAATAGCATACATGTTAATTCCTTGCTGTCATCGGATATTGCGTATTGAGTTGCTCTATATTGAACTGTTGAATCTTTAAACTTACTTATTGATGCAGTCCTGGTTTTTTTCACCAAATTCCATACATCAATTTTGCCGTAATCAAAGGCGAGTACAATGGAATTGCCGTCCGGCGTTACCTTCACCCATGACAAAGTGCGGTCATAATTAACAGTTAAAGTATCGAATTTAACAGTTAAATTCAATGGAGAATAATAAAGGAGGGCTTTACCTGTAGTATCATTGCCAAAGGGGGCGATGACCGAATAAATATAGTTGCCGTCGGGTGACATATCGAACAATGTTCCGAAACCCCCAAAGAGTGACGTTGACCAATCGGCACGGGCGGTATTCAAGGATATGTTCGTTAAGAAAGCAAAGCTGATTAATAGAAAAAATGCAATTTTAGTAATGTTTTTTTTCATTTTTTTATACCTTTTAATTATTTGTATTTCTTTATTTATGTAAAGACTCATATTTATCAAAAAAGTTACATAAAATTTTTAATAAATATTAAAATACTAAAATAAATAAATTATTGAAAATATTACTTGGAAAGAGACAAATTATTATTTAACTTTGAAATAGATTTTAATTATTCCTTAAATATGCCACTAAGTTCGTTTGATATGTTTTAAATTTTATATGAATATTTGAGAAGTAAAATGAAAAAATTGTTCGTATCTTTTGTTTTTTTACTTGCTTTATTTCAATTCGCTCATTCACAGCCCACAGGACCCGAAGTAATATGGGTCTGCAATGTAGGTTCCTCAAGCGATGCAAAGTTTACACAAGACGATAAGTATATCGTTGCAATTGATGGCGGCGATATAATAGTTATTGATGCCGAAAATGGAAAAATTTTAAGAAGGCAACTCGTTAGTCCTAATTTCGCAAGAAGACAATTAAAATTATCCAAAGACGACTCGCTTATTTACACATGCGGCGATGATGGGAGTATATACATTAACAGATTCAGCGATTTGCAAAAGGCGGGAGAAATAACAAAATTTAAAGATACAAGCAATATACAAAAAGGAATAAATTGTTTCGATATAGATGAAAATAATTCCATAATCGCATCAACTAATCAAGCCGGGGAATTAAATATATATAACTATAAAAAAGATTTACTATTATATAACTCAAAAGCTGCTTTTTGGGTTATAAAGTTTTTTGATAATTACCAAAAAATTGCAGTAGCAAATTCAGGACAAGTGTGGATATATGGAATGAACAACTTTAAATTAGTTGCTTCAACATATCCCCATGCTAGTGGTAAATGGGTATCCAATTTCGATATATCACCGGATAATACGAGGATAGTGGATTGCGGCAATGACGGTAATGTATATATCTGCGATGTCCTAACAGGTAAATTGATTGAGGAAATACCATACTTCACAGATGGTTCTGATATTTTAGCAGTTAAATATTATAAAAATGGAACTAATGTTATAATTGGTGGGAGTGGTATATTTGGTAAAGCAAAATTATCAATTTATGATTATATTAATAAAAATATTTTTTATAAAAATAACGGCAAGGAAAGTATATTAAATATTGAAAACAGTAAAAATTCAAATAAATTTTTAATAATAGGAGGAGATGATAATGGGTATAATTACTGTTTGATTGATGGAGATTTAATTACAAGTATAATTGAAAAAGTAGGTGAGAAAGATATATTAATTTATCCTAATCCTGTTGATTCATTTCTAATAATTGATATAAATAAAACTGAGATTGAAAAAATTACTTATAATATCACTAATTTAAAAGGGAATTTAATAACCTCAAAAACTTTAACACCGATTTATTTAGAAAATAATAAATTGAAAATTGATGTTTACAGTTTGCAAAATGGGATATATATTCTAACGCTCTTGATAAA